>JAUYGP010000035.1 GCA_030690515.1 Giesbergeria sp. | reverse complement strand
CGAGGGGGGAGGGGAGGTGTTACCCCCTCTCCCCTGGTGGGAGAGGGGCAGGGGGAGAGGGGGACGCCACCGGTGCGGCGGGGCGGCCCTTGCACGGTGGCCACTGGCCTGGGCAGCGCCCGATTTCGGCCCTGACTTTGCAGCAGCACGGTAAGGGGCTGCCTGCCGGGCGACCGCCTATGATGTGGGCCCGCCACCCCTCTTGCGGCGGCGCAGCATTCGTACCCCATGACCCAGCACCTCACCCCGGCCGATTACCTGAAAAAAATCCTGACCGCGCGCGTGTACGACGTCGCCGTCGAATCCGACCTGGAGCCCGCCCGCAACCTGAGCCGCCGCCTGCACAACAAGGTACTGCTCAAGCGCGAGGACCAGCAACCCGTGTTCAGCTTCAAGCTGCGCGGCGCCTACAACAAGATGGCGCACCTCACGCCCGAACAGCTCCAGCGCGGCGTGATCTGCGCGTCGGCCGGCAACCACGCCCAGGGCGTCGCTATGAGCGCGCACAAGCTGGGCACGCGCGCCGTGGTGGTCATGCCCACGACCACCCCGGCGCTCAAGGTGGATGCGGTGCGCGCCCTGGGGGGTGAGGTGATTTTGCACGGCGACAGCTATTCCGACGCCTATGGCCACGCCGTCCAATTGCAGCAAGAGCAGGGACTGAGCTTTGTGCACCCGTTTGACGACCCTGACGTGATCGCAGGCCAGGGCACCATTGCCATGGAGATATTGCGCCAGCTGCAAAAACTGGGCAGCGCCCGGCTCGATGCCGTGTTCGTCGCCATCGGCGGTGGCGGTCTGATTTCGGGCGTGGCCAACTACATCAAGGCTGTGCGCCCCGAGATCAAGGTCATCGGCGTGCAGATGAACGATTCAGACGCCATGATCCAGTCCGTCCAGGCGGGCGAGCGGATCACTCTGGCCGATGTAGGCCTGTTTTCGGATGGCACCGCCGTCAAACTGGTGGGCGAGGAAACCTTCCGCATCGCCAGCGGCCTGGTCGATAGCTACATCACCGTGGATACCGATGCCGTGTGCGCTGCGATCAAGGATGTGTTCGTGGACACCCGCAGCATCGTCGAACCCGCAGGCGCGCTGGCTGTGGCGGCCATCAAGCAGTACGTTGCCACGCACAAAACCCGCGGCGAGACCTACGCCGCCATCCTGTGCGGCGCCAATATGAACTTCGACCGCCTGCGCTTCGTGGCAGAGCGGGCTGAGGTGGGCGAAGAGCGCGAAGCGCTGCTGGCCGTCACCATTCCTGAGGAACGCGGGAGTTTCCGTCGTTTTTGTGAGGTGATTGGCGACTTGCCCGGCGGCCCGCGCAACGTGACCGAGTTCAACTACCGCATCAGCGACGCCGCAAGCGCACATGTTTTCGTAGGCCTCACCACCCATGGCAAAGGCGAGTCCGAGAAGCTGGCGCGCAACTTCAGCCGCCACGGTTTTGAGGCGCTGGATCTGACGCACGACGAACTGGCCAAGGAACACCTGCGCCACCTGGTCGGTGGGCACTCGGCCCTGGCGCGCGACGAGCGCCTGCTGCGCTTCGTCTTCCCGGAACGGCCCGGCGCGCTGCTCAAATTTCTGAGCCTGATGGAGCCCACCTGGAACATCAGCCTGTTCCACTACCGCAACCAGGGCGCCGACTATGGCCGCATTTTGGTGGGCCTGCAGGTGCCGCCCGGCGACGCTGCCGCCTTTGACGCCTTCCTCGCCACGCTGGGCTACCCCTACGTCGAAGAAACCCTGAACCCGGCCTACCGGTTGTTTCTGCAAACGCCTCGGAGTGCGGCACAAAAATAGTAGTCAAAATACCTTCTAGCGCTTATTTATAAAGCG
>JAUYGP010000024.1 GCA_030690515.1 Giesbergeria sp. | reverse complement strand
GCCGGGCGGATCGGTTACGGCTCGGCCAGCGCCTTTAGCGTGGCGTTTTCCAGGTTTGTTGGTGTTGCCCCAAGTCAGTATGCGCGGCCGGCGCCGCCCGCCTCACAAGGGGCCTAGACGAAGAAGCTCCGTAGCCTGGCCAGCCATATGGGATGCGCCAGGACTAATCCTAGCTGCACTTCATAGCCGCCAACGGCATTTTTGGGGTGCGCGCGCCTGGGCCACGAATGGCTGCAACGGGGTCGCGAACAGCCAGCACATTGCGGGATAATCCGTCGATCCAAGCGTCGACCCTCGGCGGCCCAAGTGCCCCCCGGCCATCATCCTTGGCAGACTCGGGCATCGAGCCAGGTCCCAAAGGGGTGCGACAATGATCTCTCTGCTCAATTCCTGGCAATTCTGGGCGCTGCTGTCCGCCACGTTCGCCGCTCTGACCGCCATCTTTGCCAAGATCGGCATTGAAAACGTCAATTCCGACTTTGCCACCTTCATCCGTACCATCGTTATTCTGATTGCCGCCGGCGGCATCGTCTTCGCCACCGGGCATTGGCACGCGCTGCGACGTCCAACTGGCGACTAGCTGGCACCAGCTTACGGCGGCTTTGGGGAAACAGCGCATTTGCTTTAGTGGCAGAAATGGGCTCGACTTCTGCCCGCCAACTCGGGTCTATCCCGCGAACCCAGGGCATTTCTGAACGCCCCTGCAAAAATCCTATCCCCGGTGCCCATTCCGTCCCGCATATTGTCCCCGTTCCCGCCATCACGCGGCCCCGACGCAGGGCCGGGCAGAAAGTCGGCAACCGGGCTTGCAGCACTAGTCCCGCTTGATCCGGACCCGGTGAGGAAACTCCAGATCCGTGATGGGCGGCCTTTGGCTCCCTGCGTAGTAAACTGGATCGAGCCAAAGGCGGCCCATTACCGTCGCCGCGAAAACCGCAGTCGGGCGGCGCTTTGGCCTGTCTGTGCCCTTGCGCTGTGGTCGTGCGGCGTGATCACCCCATCCCCTGCGACCGCGCACCGCCTTGCCTCATGGGCGCTGGCGGGCTCATATGCCCCAACACCGGAGTCCCGCTATGACCACGACCATCAATGAAGCCGAAATCGCCAAGTTCACCGCGATGGCCGAGGAGTGGTGGGACCCCAAGGGAAAGTTCAAGCCACTGCACAAATTCAACCCCGTGCGCATGAGCTATATCCGCGAGCATCTG
This sequence comes from Giesbergeria sp., assembly GCA_030690515.1. Classification (GTDB taxonomy): domain Bacteria; phylum Pseudomonadota; class Gammaproteobacteria; order Burkholderiales; family Burkholderiaceae_C; genus Simplicispira. Next base: position 1,616 of record JAUYGP010000024.1, on the reverse strand, counting down.
CTGGCCCATTTCGGCCTCGATGGCACCGCCATGCGACCCTTCGAGGGATTGAGCATTCTCGACGTCGGCTGCGGCGGCGGCCTGCTCTGCGAACCGCTGGCCCGGCTGGGAGCGACCGTCACCGGCATTGATGCTGCCGAGCGCAATATTGCCATTGCGACACTGCACGCCAAAAAATCGGGGCTGGATATCGACTACCAGGCCACCACCAGCGAAGCGCTCGCCGCACAGGGCAAGACATTCGACATGGTGCTCAACATGGAAGTGGTCGAGCATGTCGATAATGTACCGCTCTACATGAAGAGCTGCGCCGATCTGGTGAAGCCAGGCGGCCTGATGCTGACCGCAACCCTCAATCGCACCGCCCGCGCCTACGCCTTTGCCATTGTTGGCGCCGAACGCATCCTGCGCTGGCTGCCGGTGGGCACCCATGACTGGAACAAGTTTCTCACCCCCGACGAAATCAAGGCGCTCCTTACCCGCAATGGGCTGACGGTCACCGCCGAAACCGGCGTGGTGTTTCATCCGCTGGCCGATGAATGGCGCCAGTCCCGCGATATGGCGATCAACTACATGGTGATGGCGGAGCGACCAGCCGCAGGCTAGGTTACGGCCAGAATCGGGAGCCACCATGCGCCTTGCCCTCACCGTCATCGCCGCCGCCATGGCGGCCACCATCAGTTCCGCTGCCGCCCAGAGCGAAACCGAGGTCCGTGCTGCACTCGAAACCATCTATGGGGCCGAGCAGGCCGATCTGTTCGAAGACTATTTCGAGGTGGTGGTGCAGGGCTTTGCCGAGCACAATCTCGAACTGTTGACTTCGCTCGGTTCCTACCCTTTCGAAGTCGCCGCCAATGGCGAACTCTACGACATTTTCCGGCCCGAGGATTTCGCTGACAATTTCGACGCGCTGCTATTGAGCGAAACCATCGACGCTATCGCCGACCAGCACTATGCCGATCTGATCGTCACCGATCAGGGCGTGGGCTTCGCAGAGGGAGCGCTGTGGCTGGGCAATGTCTGCGGCGACGATACCTGCTCGACCAGTGACTGGCTGATCATCCGCATCACCAACTAAGGCGTGCTGCCGCAGACAGGGCTCACGGTCCCGGGGCGAAAATATCCAGCTTCATTGTCTGTACCGTACGGTACGGTACGGTTTTTCATTGATCCAGCTTTGGAATGGGTTTAAACAGTACCAACCGCGCTAACCCACAGAGCGCACTGACTTTCGAGGATGCCGCCATGCCTGTTTATCGTTCCCGCACCACCACCCATGGCCGCAACATGGCCGGCGCGCGTGGCCTCTGGCGCGCCACGGGCATGAAGGATGGCGATTTCGGCAAGCCCATCATCGCCGTGGTCAATTCCTTCACCCAGTTCGTGCCCGGCCATGTCCATCTCAAGGACCTCGGCCAGCTGGTTGCCCGCGAGATCGAGGCGGCCGGCGGCGTGGCCAAGGAGTTCAACACCATTGCGGTTGATGACGGCATCGCCATGGGCCATGACGGCATGCTCTATTCCCTGCCCAGCCGCGACCTGATCGCCGACTCGGTGGAATACATGGTCAACGCCCATTGCGCCGACGCCATGGTCTGCATCTCCAATTGCGACAA
>JAUYGP010000019.1 GCA_030690515.1 Giesbergeria sp. | reverse complement strand
GCGGATTCCCCTGGCCACGATGGGTATCCTGCAATATCTCTCGCCCAGCCTGCAGTTTGCGCTGGGTGTATGGCTGTTCCATGAGCCGTTCGAGCTGTCCCGCCTGGCAGGTTTTATGCTGATCTGGGCGGCTTTGCTGGTGTATTCCCTGGAAGGCTGGTGGTCTCGCGCACGTCCAGCTTTGTGATACATCAGTCCTCGGCGATAGGGCCCTGCACCTACTGGTAAACACGGGGGTGGGTGAGGGTGCTTCTCCTTATGATGCCGTGTTTACCGCTGGTGCCAACGGGGCAGGGTGCTTCGATAAGGGGTTGGGGGTTGGGTTGCAGCGGCCCTTTGGCGGATTGCTCAGGGCATGGCAGACGCAGATCCCGTCGAGAATGGGTGCCATGGGCCAGGGCGCGGGTTTTTTTATGCCGCGATGTAACAAATAGTTTTGGCAAACGGGCCGCGCCACTGTTTTTTGTAAGACCTCTTTTTCGACAACCAACCGTGTTCTCACCTCTTCATGCGCCATGGCTGCAGCCACCCTTTTGACCATGATCTTTAAAAGCGGTAAGCCGAAGTTCTCTGCGTCTGAGGCCTTTCCATTGACCGATGCCAGCATGGACTTCGACGATTCGTCGGCCGTGGTCTTGCAGCACGTGCGCCGCCGGGTTGATGCGGGTCGGTCGGGCGGGCGCAGAACCAACGCACAAAAATGGCTGATCGCCCTGTCGCTGGTCGGGCTGTACCTGGTTGCGGCGCTGGTTTTTCAAGCGCTGGGCATGGTTCAGCCGCGCACGCTGTATGTTTTGTCGGGCCTGACCGTTGGTCTCTCGCTGATTTTTTGGGTAGCTTTCAAGTCGGGCTTGCACATGCGGGCGCACGAAAAACGGCTCAAACTGCCTATCGTGGTATCGGCCTTGGCTTGCATGCTGGTGGTGGTTTACCTGGACCCAGCCATGCAGATTTTGCTGGCGCCGTTCAGCTTTGTCGCCATTGCCTATGGCATGTACCGGATTCCCCGCCGCACGGCGTTTCTGGTGGCCTGGGCGCTGTTGTCGGGGTATGCGGTGGTGATTGCGCTGCACTACATGGCGCAGCAGAACGACGCGCTGCTGCGGCTGGAAGTGTTGCACTTCGTGGCTCTGGCGGTGTCTCTGCCTAGCTTCATCTATCTGGTGGGCAAGGTGCAGATGCTGCAGCGCATCCTGCACCGGGCCAGCCGCAAGATCAAGAATATCCAGGAAGATGCCCAGCGCGACACGCTGCTGGGGTGCTTCAACCGCCGCTACATCGTGGCCGCACTGGAGGAGCAAAAGCAGCTGTCCGACGAGACCGGCATTCCCTTGTGCCTGGCCGTGATCGACCTGGACCACTTCAAGCGCATCAACGACGAACTGGGCCATCTGGGCGGCGACGAGGTGTTGCGCGGCTTTGCCCGTGTGGCACAGGAAAACGTGCGTGCCGGGGACATCTTTGGCCGTTACGGGGGTGAGGAATTTTTGCTCATCTTTCCGGCGACCTCGCTGCTGCCCGCGCTCAATACGTGCGAGCGCATCCGTGCGCAGGTCGAGGCGCACCCCTGGACGGGCCTGCTCAAGAGCCGGGTGTCGGTGTCCATTGGTGTCACGCAATACATCCCGGGCGAGTCCGTGCTGGAGTTTTTCTCGCGCTCCGATACGGCCATGTACATGGCCAAGGAAGGTGGGCGCAACCAGGTGGTGGTCCAGGAACCGGTGGCCAAGGGCGACCCCTCCGTCACCGTGGAACTGCTGGGTGAAGACCCCGAGGCCCAGGGCATCGAGGGAGCCGAGGGAACGGTGATCACCGCCGTGCGGCACGGTCGGCGTCTGGTTTCTGAAATTTGAGTGTTTTTGGCTGCTAGCGCTTTGCTGGTAAGCGCTAATAGCTATATTTACCATAGCTAATGCAGTGTTGCACCGGGATGCGCTTCAGTCCTCCCGTTCCTTGATCCAGTCGGTTGACACCGGTCAAGCAGCAGGCACACTGAACAGCCATGCTGTTGTCTTCCCAGGCGCCTGCCGCTACCTCTCACACCGCCCCTGACCCTAACGCCCGTTCCCGGGATCCATCGGGCGCGCCCGTGGTGTTCCGCGCCCAGGGGGTGGGCAAAACCTACCTTACCGGTGCGGTCGAGGTGCATGCGCTGCACGATGTGAATCTGGACATCGTGCAGGGTGAATTTGTTGTCTTGCTGGGGGCTTCGGGCAGTGGCAAATCCACCTTGCTGAACATTTTGGGCGGGCTGGACGTGCCCAGCACGGGCGAGGTCTGGTTTGCCGACCAGCGGCTCACGGGCGCCAGTGAGGCGGCCCTTACGGCCTACCGGCGCGAGCATGTGGGTTTTGTCTTTCAGTTCTACAACCTGATTCCCAGCCTCACGGTGCGCGAGAACGTGGCGTTGGTGACCGACATCGCGTCCAACCCCATGCCTATCGACGAGGCCGTCGCCATGGTCGGCCTTACGCCGCGCCAGCACCACTTTCCGGCCCAGCTCTCGGGCGGAGAGCAGCAGCGTGTGGCCATTGCGCGGGCCATCGTCAAGCGCCCGGCGGTGCTGCTGTGCGACGAACCCACCGGGGCGCTGGACTACCAGACCGGCAAGATGGTGCTGGAGGTGATTGCCCGCATCAATGCCGAGCTGGGCACCACGGCGGTGGTCATCACGCACAACGCAGCCATTGCCGCCATGGCCGACCGTGTGGTGTATCTGGGCGATGGCACCATCCTGCGCGTGGAGCGCAACGGGCACCGCCTGAAGCCTTCCGAGCTGTCGTGGTGATCTTCTCGCCCACCTTCAAAGCCCTGGACCGCAAGCTGCTGCGCGACCTGTGGCGCATGTGGAGCCAGGCGCTGACGATTGCCCTGGTGGTGGCCAGCGGGCTGGGCGCCTTTGTCTCCAGCCTTTCGGCGGTGGATTCGCTGGCACTGGCACGCGAGAGCTTTTATGCGCAGGGGCGTTTTGCCGATGCGTTTGCCATCGTCAAGCGTGCCCCCCAGTCCCTGACCGGGGTGCTGCGCGGCGTGCCCGGCGTGGCCGATGTGCAGACCACGGTGGAGCAGGTGGTGCGCGTGGAAATGGCGGGCCTGGCCGATCCCATCATCGGCCAGCTCATCGGCATGGACCTGCGCCACCCGCAGCGCATGAACCAGGTGACCGTGCATACCGGCCGCGCCCTGGCTGCGGCACACGGCGCGGGCCGCAGCGATGGGGCCCTGGACGCACTGGTCTCGGACGGGTTTGCCAGCGTGCGCGGCCTGCGCCCCGGCGACGAGCTGACCGCGCTGGTCAATGGCAAGCGCCGTGTGCTGCGCATCGTGGGCACGGCGCTCTCGCCCGAATACATCTTTGCCGGCATGGCGGGCATGCCCGACATGCGCGGTTTTGGGGTGTTCTGGGTAGACCACGAGGCCCTGGCCGCAGCCTATGACATGCAGGGCGCGTTCAACCGCGTCGCCGTCAAGCTGGCGCCCCAGGCCTCCGAGCCCGCTGTGCTCGATGCCCTCTCGCGCCTGCTGGCACCCTACGGTGGGCGCGACGCGCATGGCCGGGCCGACCAGGCATCGCACGCCATGCTGGACAACGAGATCAAGGAGCAGCGCGTGATGGGCACCGTGTTGCCCGCCATTTTTCTGGCGGTGGCGGCCTTTTTGCTGCACGTGGTGCTCTCGCGTCTGGTGTCCACGCAGCGCGAACAGATTGCTGCGCTCAAGGCCCTGGGCTATGCCAACGGGGCCATTGCCGCGCACTACCTGAAGATGGTGGCGGTGATCGTGCTGGTCGGGCTGGCGCTGGGGGTGGCGCTGGGTTACTGGATGGGGTCGCTGTTGACGGGGCTGTATGCCGAGTTCTTTCGATTTCCTGCGTTCGAGTACCGCCTGGCGCCCTGGCTGGTGCTGGTGGGATCCGGTGTGACGGGCGCGACCGCGCTGCTGGGCACGCTCAGCGCCGTCGGGGCCACGGTGCGCCTGGCTCCAGCCGAGGCCATGCGCCCGCCTGCACCGGGCCAGTACCGGCGCACAGTGTTCGAGCGGCTGGGCGTGCGGGGCATGCCCGCAGGCCTGCGCATGGTGCTGCGCAACATGGAGCGCAGGCCGCTGCGCACGTTGCTGACCATTGGCGGCACGGCGGCGGCGGTGGCCATTGTGGTCATGGGCAACTTCTTCCGCGATGCCATCGACCATATCGTGGACACCACGTTCGAGCTGTCCATGCGCAGCGATGTCAACGTCTGGATGGCCGAGCCGGTGGATGCGCTGGCCGCGCTGCAGCTGGCGCGCCTGCCGGGCGTCACGGCGGTGGAGCCAGGGCGCAGCGTGCCGGTGCGCCTGGTGTACGGGCACCGCAGCGAACGGGTGGGCTTGCAAGGCGTGGTGCCTGCCGCGCAACTGCAGCGCATCATCGATGTGCAAGGCAGGCAAAGTGTGCCGCCAGCCTCGGGCCTGCTGCTCACCGACCGGCTGGCCGACAAGCTCGGTGTGCGCGTGGGTGATGTGCTGCGCGTGGAGGTGCTCGAAGGCCGCCAGCGCACACTGGAGGTGCGCGTGGACGCCACGGCGCGCGAGATGATGGGGCTGAACGCCTATGTGCCCCGGGCCACGCTCAACCGCTGGCTGCGCGAAGGCGACCTGGCCACGCAGTTTGCCGTGGCGCTGGAGCCGGGTGCCGAGTCGCGCTTTCTCGAGGCCACCAAGGCCCTGCCGCGGGTGGCTGGGGCCTTCAGCAAGGCCACCTTGCTGCGCAACATGGAAGATGTGAGTGCGCGTAACGTGCGCATCATGAGCACCATCCTCACCTTGTTCGCCTCGGTGATCGCGGTGGGCGTGGTCTACAACAATGCACGCATTGCGCTGGCCGAACGCACCTGGGAGTTGGCCAGCCTGCGTGTGCTGGGCTTTTCGCGCGGCGAGGTCTCGGCGCTGCTGCTGGGCGAGTTGGCCATTGGCATCGCGCTGGCCCTGCCGCTGGGCATGGCCATGGGCTGGGGGCTGGTGCATCTGCTGGTGGAATTGCTCAAGAACGACCAGTTCTTGTTCCCGGTGGTCATCAGCGCGCGCACCTATGCGATCGCCGGGCTGTGCGTGGTGGCGGCCGGCGTGGCCAGCGCCCTGGTGGTGCGGCGGCAGATCGACCGGCTGGACATGGTGGCAGCCCTCAAGACGCGCGAATGACCCTGCCGTGCAGGCTTTGGAAACGACACAAGGAGAAAAAACCGCAATGCGCAAGAAAACCATGGCATACGGCGGCGCTGCGGCGCTGGCGCTGGCCGCGCTGCTGGCCTGGGCATTTGCACCCCGGCCGGTGCAGGTCGAAGTGGCACCAGTGGTGCAGGGCCGCTTCGAAGCAGGCATTGACGACGATGCCCGCACCCGCCTGCGTGACCGCTACAGTGTTTCGGCCCCGCTGGCGGGGCGCGTGTTGCGCATGGATCTGCGCGAAGGTGATGCCGTGCAGGCGGGCGATGTGCTGGCGCGCATCACACCGGCCTTGCCCGCTTTGCTTGATGCACGCAGCCTGCGCGAGCAGCAG
>JAUYGP010000018.1 GCA_030690515.1 Giesbergeria sp. | reverse complement strand
CTGGCACTGGACCTGCATGTGTCCCTGCAAAAATTGACACTGCACCCGAGCAACGAGGTCGCCTTCATGACCACGGCGCTGAGCATGGTCAGCGCGCGGCTGGGTATCACCGCGTGCCTGCCCTACGCCACCTCCCTGGTGCAGTTGCACCACTTGCAGATGCGCCCCCTGCACGAGCCCGAACTGCGACGCACCTTCCAAGTCTACATGCGCAGCAACACGTCTCCGTCACCTGCTGCGGCGAAGTTCATGGAATTCCTGTTCGCTTATGTGGCCTCGCACGGCTGGAACGCACCACAAGAGCCGGCAGCCTAGGCGGCCAGCGGAACCGTCAACACCGTTGCCTGGTTGCCAATGCGTGCCTGCAAGGACACGGTTTCGCCAATCATGATCAGCGCGGGCGGGCACACATGGTGCGCTACGCCCAAGGCGGGCAGGCTTTGCAGCGTGCCAATGATGGTGCGCTGGTCGGGCAGTGTGGCGCGTTCGATCAACGCGGCAGGCGTGCCGGGCGGCAAACCATGCTCCATGAGCTTGGCGCAGATGACCGGCAGAGTTCCCACACCCATGTAGATCACCACGGTCTGCCGGGGCCGTGCCAGCGCGGCCCAATCCAGAGCGACACTGCGCTCCTCGCCTTCGCCCTGCAAATGGCCGGTGGCGAACACCAGCATGCCGGCATGGTCGCGGTGGGTGAGCGGAATGCCCGTGGCAGCCGCAGCGCCTTGTGCGGCACTGATGCCGGGCACGGTTTCACAGGCAATGCCTTCGGCAGCCAGCGCCTCGGCCTCTTCACCGCCCCGTCCAAAGATGTAGGGATCGCCTCCCTTGAGTCGCACCAGCGACCGACCCGACTGCGCCAATCGCACCATGAGATCGATGATCCCCTCTTGCGGCAGGCTGTGGTTGCTGCTCTGTTTGCCCACATAGATCAGTTCGGCACCGGTCGGCACATACTGCAACACATCCTTGGACACCAGATGGTCGTACAGCACCAGGCTGGCGCTGGCCAGCACGCGCGCCGCCTTGAGCGTGAGCAGCTCCGCATCGCCCGGCCCGGCGCCCACCAGCGTCACGCGGCCCCATGCAGAGCGGGGCACGGCGGCCAATGCGACGGGCGGGGTGTCCGTACTGTGGACAAGGGGGTGGGGAAAATCCATCAAAGCTCCGAAACAAAACCACAGACTGTGTGTGGGGCCATTGTCAAAAGCCCTTGCCCAAGTGTCCTTGATGCACATCAAGGACGCATCCGGCCAATGCGGTGAACATCCCTTCATGGCGCCACTATTGCCCCTCCTCCGCTTCCGTCTGCACGGCCCTGCTCCCCGCATACGCAGCAACCTGTGGAAGCCGTTGCTGGGTCTGGCGCTGCTGGCTGCCAGTAGTGCCCAAGCGCAAACACCCGCCCCGGATAACGCCCGCCAGAGCGCGCTGGTGCGCATGGTGCGCCAGGACTGCGGCTCGTGCCATGGACTGTACCTGACCGGCGGCCTGGGCCCGGCCCTCACCCGTGCTGCACTGGCAGACAAGCCACTCGAATTTCTGGCTGCCACCATATACGGCGGCCGCCCCGGTACGCCCATGGCCCCCTGGAAGGCCATGCTGAGCGAGGCGGACGCCCTGTGGATCGCAGAGCAGTTGCTCGCCGGCTTCCCTGAACCCTCGAAAGCCCCCCGATGAAACGCCGCGACTGCCTTGCCCTGATGGGCGCCACCTCCATTCTGGCCGGTTGCGCCGGTCTTCCAACCGCCACCGGTACGGGCGACCTGGGCGTGGTCGTAGCCCGCGCCACGGGTACGCTGGCCATCGTCAACACCAGCGAGCGCAAGGTGCTTGCCGAGGTACAAGGGCTGGGCGACCTCTCGCACGCCTCAGTGGTGTTCTCCCGCGACGGCCGCTACGCCTATGTCTTTGGGCGCGACGGCGGGCTCACCAAGGTGGATCTGCTCACACGCCGCATCGCTGGCCGAGTCATGCAGGCAGGCAATTCGATTGGCGGCGCCATCAGTGCCGATGGCAGCATGGTGGTGGCGCAAAACTACACCCCGGGCGGCATCAAGGTGTTCGATGCCGCCACACTGGCCCTTCTGGCCGACATTCCCGCCGAATATGCCCCAGGCAAGCTCTCGCGCGTGGTCGGCCTGGTCGATTTGCCGGGGCACCGCTTTGCCTACAGCCTGTTCGATGCCGACGAGATCTGGATCAGCGACCTGTCCACCCCCGCACAGCCGCGCACCACGCGGCTGCGCAACATCGGCCACCAGCCCTACGATGCCCTGGTCACGCCCAATGGCCGCCACTACATCGCCGGGCTGTTTGGCGAAGACGGCCTGGCCATGGTGGACCTGTGGGAGGAAAAGCCCCAGGTGCGCCGCATCCTGGGCGGCTATGGCCGGGGCCAGGAGCCACTGCCGGTCTACAAGATGCCGCACCTGCGCGGCTGGGCCGTGGCCGGGCGCCGCGCCTACCTGCCCGCCATCGGCCGCCACGAAGTTTTGGTAGTAGACACCGATACCTGGCAGGAGGTCGGTCGCATTCCGGTGGCAGGCCAACCCGTGTTCGTGATGGCCCGGCCCGACGGCCGCCAGGTGTGGGTGAACTTTGCCGTACCCGACTACCACCGCGTGCAGGTCATCGACACCACCACGCAGACCATCGTGCGCACACTGGAGCCCGGCAAGGCCGTGCTGCACATGGAGTTCACACCGCGCGGGGAATCGGTATGGATCAGCGCACGCGATGACCACCGCGTCACGGTGTTCGACACCCAGAGCTTTGCCGTCCAGGCCACCATGACGATCGACTCGCCCAGCGGCATCTTCTTTACCTCGCGCGCCGCGCGGCTGGGGTTCTGATGGCCCCCGACGCCGACCTGCGCCTGGCGCTGCTCAACCCCTGGCAGCGCAACTTTCCTCTGGTGCACGAACCTTTTGCGCACATCGGTGCCACGCTGGGACTCTGCGCTGCGGAGGTGCTGCACGGCTACACCCGACTGCAGCAAGAAGGGGCACTGAGCCGCATTGGCGGAGTGTTCGCGGGCAATGCGGGGGGCGCTGCGCTGCTGGCCGCCATGGCCGTGCCACCCGAGCGACTGGACGCCGTGGCCGCCATCGTCTCCAGCCACCCCGGTGTGAACCACAACTACCAGCGCGAGCACCGCCACAACCTGTGGTTTGTGATGACGGGCCACGACGATGCCGCGGTGCGCAGCGCCATGGCATCGCTCGAAGAAGCCACGGGATTGAGCGCCTTGCAGCTGCGCATGCAGCGCGCCTACCGCATCGACCTGGGCTTCGACCTGCGCAGCAGCACGGCCCCCGCCCCCATGACCGCCGCTCTCGAGGCCACGCCAGTGGCCGAGGCCGACCGCCCGCTGGCGGCCCTGCTCGAAGCGGGCCTGCCACTGGTGCCACGCCCCTTCGACGATTGGGCGCAGGCCCTGGGCCGCACGCCCGCCTCGGTGCTGGCGACGCTGCAGCAGTGGTTGGACCAGGGCACGCTGCGGCGCATCGGCGCCATCGTGCGCCACCACGAACTGGGCTTTGACGCCAACGCCATGACCGTGTTCGACATTCCTGAAGCTGCGGTTGACACCTGCGGCGAGGCGCTGGCGCGCGAAACTGGCGTGACGCTGGCCTACCGGCGCGAGCGCGCCCCAGGCTGGCCCTACAACCTGTACTGCATGGTGCATGGCCGCGACCGTGCTGCGGTGCTGGAGGTGATCGCACGCGCGATGGCCAACGCAGGCCTGGCGCACTATCCGCACGAGGTGCTGTTCTCCTGCCGCCGCTTCAAGCAAACCGGCCCCCGGCGGTTTCGCGCCCTGCCCGCAGCGGCGGTTCAGAACGCCACCACAGCGCCGGAGGTGCTCGATGCTGTCGCCGGATGATGCCCGTCTGCTGGAGCGCCTGCACGGCGACCTGCCCCTGACCGAGCGGCCCTTTGCCGATGTGGCGGCCGAGTTCGGCTGGACCGAGGACGACGTGATCGCGCGGCTCTCGGCCCTGCTGGAGAGCGGCATGCTCACGCGCTTTGGCCCCCTGTTTCAGATTGAGCGTGCGGGCGGCCTGTTTGTGCTGGCCGCCATGGCCGTGCCCGAGGAACGCTACGAGGAAGTCACGGGCAAGGTCAATGCCTTGAGCGAAATCGCACACAACTACCGGCGCGATCATGCGCTGAACATGTGGTTCGTGCTCGGTACGGAAACCCCGGCGCAGTGTGCGGCGGCCATCGCACGCATCGAAACTGAGACAGGATTGAACGTGCTGGCCTTCCCCAAGGAGCGCGAGTTCTTCGTGGAACTCAAACTCCCCCTCACGAGCGGAGCAACCCATGGCGCTTGACGACTTCGACCGCGCGCTGATCGCAGCCACCCAGGGCGGCCTACCTCTGGTACCGCGCCCCTACGACGCCGTGGGTGAACGCCTGGGCGTGAGCGGCCAGCAGGTGCGCGAGCGGCTGGCACAGATGCTGGGGACCGGCCTGGTCCGCCGCATTGGCGCCGTGCCCAACCACTACCGGCTGGGCTTCACGGCCAACGGCATGAGCGTGTGGAATGTGGACGACACCCAGGTGGATGCCCTGGGCGAGCGCATCGGCCAATTGCCTGGCGTGAGCCACTGCTACCGCCGCCCACGCCGCCTGCCCGCGTGGCCGTACAACCTTTTCGCCATGCTGCATGGCCGCACGCGCGCCGAGGTCGAACGGCAGGCCGTGCAGGTGCAGCAGCTCCTGGGTGCGGCCTGCACGGGCCACGACATTCTTTACTCCACCGCAATCCTGAAAAAGACCGGATTGCGACTCAAGGAAAGCTGAACCATGTTTCGCATCAGCCAATACATGCGCGAGCTCGCGCACGCAGAGAAAACCGGCCAGTACCCCGAGGCCGCCTTCGCGCGGCGCGGCAGCGGCGGCGCGCCCGGCCCGGTGGTCATCTGGAACCTGATCCGCCGCTGCAACCTGACCTGCAAGCACTGCTATGCACTCTCGGCCGACCACGACTACGAGGGAGAGCTCTCGACCAGCGAAGTGTTCGGCGTGATGGACGACCTCAAGGGCTACCGCGTCCCGGTACTCATCCTCTCAGGCGGCGAGCCTTTGATGCGGCCCGACATTTTCGAGATTGCCGAGCGCGCCAAAGCGATGAAGTTCTACACCGGCCTGTCGACCAACGGCACGCTGATCGACGAAGCCATGGCCGACCGCGTGGCCGCCACCGGTTTTGATTACGTCGGCATCAGCCTCGATGGCCTGCAACCAACGCACGACAAATTTCGCCGGCTCGACGGTGCCTTCGACCGCAGCCTGGCTGCTGTGCGCCACCTGCACGCGCGCGGCGTAAAGGTGGGACTGCGCTTCACCATGACCGCCATGAACGCGCACGACCTGCAGCCGCTGCTCGATTTGATGCGGACTGAGGACTGTGACAAGTTCTATTTCTCGCACCTCAACTACGCCGGGCGCGGCAACATTCACCGCGGCAAGGACGCGCAGTTCCAGGCCACGCGCGATGCGCTCGATTTGCTGTTTGAACGTGCCTGGCAGTCGGCCCTGGAAGGCCGCACCGAGGACTACGTCACCGGAAACAACGACGCCGACGGCCCCTATCTGCTGCAGTGGGTACGCGCGCGCATGCCGCAGTGGGAGGCACCGCTGCGCGAGCGCCTGGTCGCCTGGGGCGGCAATTCGAGCGGCGTGAACGTGGCCAATATCGACAACCTGGGCACCGTGCACCCCGACACCATGTGGTGGCACCATGACCTGGGCAATGTGCGCCAGCGGCCATTCTCGGCCATCTGGTCCGACACGTCCGAGCCGCTGATGGCCGGCCTCAAGGCGCACCCGCGTCCCGTGGGCGGGCGCTGCGCGCAGTGCCACTACTTTGACGTGTGCGGCGGCAACACCCGCGTGCGCGCCCAGCAGCTCACCGGCGACGCCTGGGCCGAAGACCCCGGCTGCTATCTGCGCGACGACGAAATCGGGCTGGAGGCCGGGAGCGATGCACAGCGCGTGGCCCTCACACCCTTTGGCCACCGCCGCCGCACCATCGACATCCGTGTGGAGGCTGAAAATGCGTAAGGCCCTGCACCACTGGATAGCGACCGCCGCCCGGCTGACCCTGGGCGCCGGGCTGTTGTGGATGGGTGCGGATATGGCCCATGCACAGGCGCCTGCCTCCACCGCACCCGTGGACGCCGCTGCACTCTACGGCACCCACTGCGCCAGCTGCCATGGTGCGCTGCGCACCGGCGGCATGGGCCCGGCCCTGTTGCCCGAGAGCCTGGAGCGTCTGCGCAAGCCCGAGGCCCTGCGCGTCATCCAGCAAGGCCGCCCCGCCACGCAGATGCCGGGCTTTGCCGACACCCTGTCCGCCGCCGAAGTGAACGCCCTGGCTGCCTGGGTGTACCAACCCGTCACCCCGGCGCCCGCATGGAGCGACGACGACATTCGCGCCTCACGCACCGAGACCGCAGGCGCACGCGATCTTCCAGCCCGGCCGGCCTGGAAGGCCGACCCCATGAACATCTTTTTGGTGGTGGAAGGCGGCGACCACCATGTCTCGGTGCTCGACGGCGACCGCTTCGAAGTCATCCACCGCTTTGCCAGCCGCTACGCACTGCACGGCGGCCCCAAGTTCACGCCCGACGGGCGCTTTGTGTTTTTTGGCTCGCGCGACGGCTGGATCACCAAGTACGACCTGTGGAACCTCACCGTGGTGGCCGAGGTGCGTGCCGGGCTGAACATGCGCAACGTGGCCGTCAGCGGCGATGGGCGCTGGGTGATGGCGGCCAACTACCTGCCGCGCACCGCCGTGCTGTTCGACGCCGACCTGCAACTCGTCAAGCGCTTTGACGCCACCACGCTCGACGGCAAGAGCGCCTCGCGCGTGTCCGCCGTGTACGACGCCGCACCGCGCCACAGCTTTGTGCTCGCGCTCAAGGACATCCCCGAAGTCTGGGAAATCTCCTACGACCCGAAGGCGGGCCCCATCTACGACGGCTACGTACACGACTACAAGATGGGCGAAGGCATCGCCAAGCCGGGCTACCAGAACGTGCGCCG
>JAUYGP010000014.1 GCA_030690515.1 Giesbergeria sp. | reverse complement strand
CCGAGCCGCTGTTCTTCCTCGACTACTTTGCCTGCGGCAAGCTCGACATTGACACGGCTGCGGCCGTGGTGGGTGGCATTGCCAAAGGCTGCGAACTCTCGGGCTGCGCGCTGATCGGCGGCGAGACCGCCGAGATGCCCGGCATGTACCCCGCGGGCGAATACGATCTGGCCGGTTTTGCCGTGGGCGCGGTCGAGAAATCGAAAATCCTCAATGGCCAGAACGTGCGACCCGGCGATGTGGTGCTGGGCCTGGCATCCAGCGGCGTGCACTCCAACGGTTTTTCGTTGGTGCGCAAATGCATCGAGCGCGCGGGCAGCACGCTGCCTGCCACGCTCGATGGCAAGCCCTTCAAGCAAGCCGTCATGGAGCCCACGCGCCTGTACGTGAAGAACGTGCTGGCTGCGTTGGCCGCACACCCGCATTCCGAAGATGCCGCCGCGCCCGGCGGCATCAAAGCCCTGGCCCACATCACCGGCGGCGGCCTGCTGGAGAACATTCCGCGCGTGCTGCCCGAAGGCACGGCCGCCCACCTGCAAAAAGGCAGCTGGCCCCAGACCGAGCTGTTCGCCTGGCTGCAGCAGACCGCGGGCATTGACGACACCGAAATGAACCGCACCTTCAACAACGGCATTGGCATGGTGGTGGTTGTGGATGCCCTGCAAGCCCAGACCATCGCTGCCACGCTGCGCGCCGCGGGCGAGCAGGTCTACACCATTGGCGCCATCGCGCCACTGGGCGACGGCGCTGCCGTGGTGGTGGCCTGACGCTGCGGCGCTCCATGGCGCAGCCCCCTGGTTCATCTTTAATCATCACCGGCGCCCCCAGCGCCTCCCGCGCGTCGCGCGGCGTGCTGGTGGCCAGCTACCTGTTGATGCTGGCCACGCTGCTGCTGGTCATGTGGCGTGGCCTGCTGCCGGGGCTGCTGTGCGTTTGCCTGGGTTTTTTGCTGACACGCGCCTGTGCGCGCTGGCTGGCCCGCCTGCGGCGCGGCCCAGCCCCCGCCACGGTACCGCGCGAGGCGCAGGTGGCTGCAGCGGCCTTGGTCATGCTGGCACCGCTGGGGCTGCTGGTACTGGGCCTGACACATTCGCGGGGCTACCTCGTCGAGGCCCCACAGCAATACCGCGAACTGCTGGAATACATGGCCGTCACCGTGCGCGAGCTGCGCCTGAAACTACCGGCCGACTTCCCGATCCCGTGGCCCGAGGGCGCGGCCGACATCCAGCGCACCATCGCCAACTACCTGGGCGCCAAGGCCGGCGCGCTGGCTGTGGCAGGGCGCGCCTGGCTGGGCGCCGTCCTTTATGCCTACGTTGGCCTGCTGATCGGCACCCTGGCCGCCGTGCGCACCCCGGGCGCCCCGCGCGGCCCACTGGCGCAGGAACTGGTGCTGCGCGTGCGCCTGTTCGGCGAGGCCTTCCGCCAGATTGTGGCGGCCCAGTTCTGGATCGCGGCGTTCAACACTTTTCTGACGGCGCTGTTCCTGCTGCTGGTACTGCCCTATTGGGGCCTCAAGCTCCCCTACACCCCGGCGCTCATCACCCTGACCTTTGTGGCCGGGCTGGTGCCCATCGTGGGCAATCTGCTGTGCAATACCGTCATCACCATCGTGGGGCTGTCGGTGTCGCCCCTGGCGGCGGCGGCCTGTCTGGGCTTTCTGATCCTGATCCACAAGGCCGAATACGTCATCAACGCCAAGGTGGTGGGCAGCCGCACGCAGATGGGGGTGTGGGAACTGCTCTCCGTGATGTTTGTGGCCGAGGCCGTCTTTGGCCCGGCGGGGCTGGTAGCAGCGCCGCTGTTCTACGCCTACCTGAAGAAGGAATTGATCGCTGCGCGGCTGATCTAGGATCCTGTCGGACTTGGAAATCGTCGGCTGCAAATCGGCCGCAGCGGTCCATTTTTTACCGTCTTTTTGCCCCATAGCCGGGCTATGGGGCTGCAAATCCGG
>JAUYGP010000010.1 GCA_030690515.1 Giesbergeria sp. | reverse complement strand
TGAGGTCGTCGGTGTTCTGGAAATAGCTCTGGGTGCGGGCGCGGCGGTTGTAGAAAACGCGCTGGTTCAGCCAGTCAAAATCGAACGCAAGTGCCACAGCGCCGCGCACACGAATATCAGCAAAACGCGGCTGGCGCAGGTTCAGCACCAGGCCCTGCATGCCTGTGGATCGGCGGTGATTGATCTCGTCCTTTACCAGCTCACCCGAGGCAAACCGCTTGCCCTTGTAGCGCCGCACCCAAGCGCTGATGGAGCCCTCTTCCAGTGCATCGAGATCGCCCGCCTTGACGGCCTCTTCCTCACCCAGTCTGTCACGGTAGTACTGGTATTCCACCTCATCAAAATTGAACAACCCTTTGCGCACGGGCAAGTCGGCGGCCCAGTAGTCCTTGCGTCGCTCGTAGGTAATGGATTTGCCGAAATCCACACGCTTGATCGCATAGGGGCCGCTGGCAATCGGAGGGTCCGAGAACACCTCGTCGATGGTCTTGCCGCCAGCCCAGGCCTTGGAGAACACAGGGAGCTGGCCAATGACCATGTGCAACTCGGAATTGCGGCGCTTGAACTCGAAACGAATCGTCAACCGGTTCACCACCACGGCGCGGGCAATGTCGGCCCAGTAGGCACGAAACGTGGGCGACGCCTGTTTGCTCATCAGGGTGTCGAACGAATATTTCACGTCCTCTGCCAGCACCGGGTCGCCATTGGAAAACCTCGCCTTCGGGTTCAGGCGAAATTGCACGCTGAGCCGGTCTGGCGCCAACACCATGTCCTCGGCCAGCAGGCCGTAGCGGCTGAAAGGCTCATCCTCACTGGGGGCGGTGAGAGAGTCGAACACCAATCCGTACTCCGCGAACAAGAAACCGTTGCTGCTATAGCCCATGCCGGCCGCAACCTGTCCACGCAAAGTAAACGGATTGAGCTTGTCGAAGCTGCCGCTGGCCGAGAGCCGCAGTTGCCCGCCCTTGGGTGCATCAGGGCGCACATAGTCGAAATGCGTAAAGTTCGCCGGATACTTCGGCTCGTACCCCATGCCCATTCCATGCACTGCCCACGCCGGGAGCGCGGCCCACAGCAAGAGGCAAGTTAGAAGAAATCGCATGCGACAATTCTGCCCTACGTCGGCAGCATTTTTGCGCAGGCAGCGGGGTGAACGCCTCTCGGCCGGTGGTCTGCCGATATTCCGCATTCCACAGGAGAACAAACATGGGTTTTCTGACCGGCAAGAAGCTGCTCATCACGGGCGTTCTGTCCAACCGCTCCATCGCCTACGGCATCGCCCGGGCCTGCCACCAGCAAGGCGCAGAACTCGCGTTCAGCTACGTGGGCGAGCGCTTCAAAGACCGCATCACCGACTTTGCCGCCGAGTTTGACTCGAAGCTGATTTTTGACTGCGACGTGGCCAGCGACGAGCAGATCGAACGCATGTTCACAGACCTCGCCCAGGCATGGCCTAAATTTGACGGCTTTGTGCACAGCATTGGTTTTGCGCCACGCGAAGCCATTGCCGGCAACTTCCTCGAAGGCCTCTCGCGCGAAGGTTTCCGCATTGCGCACGACATCAGCGCCTACAGCTATCCGGCCATGGCCAAAGCCGCGTTGCCGTACCTGAACGACAAATCCTCGCTGCTCACGCTGTCGTACCTGGGTGCGCTGCGCTCCATCCCCAACTACAACACCATGGGCCTGGCCAAAGCCAGCCTGGAGGCCTCGGTGCGCTACCTTGCCGAGGCCGTGGGCCGCACGGAAGACGGCCGCAGCATTCGCGCCAACGGCATCAGTGCGGGCCCCATCAAGACGCTGGCCGCCAGCGGCATCAAGGATTTTGGCAAGCTGCTCTCGCGCGTGGCCGACGCCTCGCCCCTGCGCCGCAACGTGACGATTGAAGACGTGGGCAATGTGGCCGCCTTCCTGCTGTCGGACCTGGCCAGCGGCATGACCGCCGAGATCACCTACGTGGACGGCGGTTTCAGCCAGACCGCAGGCTTGAGCGCTGATCAAGTCTGATCCTGGCAACCCCTGCGACTATTAGCAAAAATGGCTGCTATCGCTTATAAATAAAGCGCTAGCAGCTATTTATTTAATAGCACCAGCATATGCACCGCAGAAGCAGCCTAGGCTGGCTGGCGCTGTCTGCCCTGCCCTGCTTCGCGGCACAGGCCGCTGATGCTCCAGCCTTGCTGCTGGCGAATGTGTACCGGCCCGGCATCCCGCTGCAGGATTACTGGGTGAGCGAAAAATACGACGGCGTGCGCGGCTACTGGGACGGTCACACGCTGCGCACCCGCGGTGGCGAAACAGTGACAGCACCAGCGTGGTTTACTGCGGGCTGGCCCCCGATATCCATGGACGGGGAGCTGTGGGCCGGGCGGGGGCGTTTTACCCATGCACAGTCCACCACACGCCAGCAGCAGCCCAACGACGACGCCTGGCGCGCCATGCACTTCATGGTCTTTGACCTGCCCCGGCACGGGGGCGTTTTCGACGAGCGCATTCCCGCACTCAATGCCGTGGTCGAACGCATCAACCAGCCCTGGGTGCAAGCGGTGGCCCAAAAGCGGATAGCGACCGACACAGCGCTCCAGGCCCTTTTGCAACGCACCGTACGGGCGGGCGGCGAGGGCCTGATGCTGCACCGAGGCAGCTCGCGGTACCAATCTGGGCGCAGCGACGATCTCATCAAGCTCAAAACGCACGAGGACACCGAAGCCCGCGTCATCGCCCATCTACCCGGCAAAGGCCGCCACGCCGGGCGTATGGGGGCATTGCTGGTGGAGATGCCGTCAGGCCACCGCTTTCGATTGGGGGCCGGTTTCACCGACGCACAACGAGAGACACCACCCCCGGTGGGTAGCTGGGTCACCTACCGTTTTCGGGGCACGCACGACAGCGAATTGCCGCGCTTTGCCAGCTTTGTACGGGTGCGCGAAGACATGCCACACTGATCCATAGCTATCTGTTTAATAGCTACAAGCGCTCATCCCTATTGCCTTAGAGGTGCATTTCATTCGTATTTTTACGCCTTACCTGACGAGGAAAGCTAGCGCCCGGTTGCAGCAGGCCCCAAGGCCTGCCCTGCCCAGCCGATTCAGACGTTGCGGCCGTACGGCCCGTCGTCGCCCACTTGCACCAGATTTTCGGCGGTAGCCAGCGGCTTGGGGTTCGTCGGCGCATTGCCGTCAGCCACGCAATCAGCGTAGTAGCGCACCTGGCCCGCCTCATCCTCCACCTCGACCAGGCCATGGATATCGGTCTCAAACCCCGGGCACAGCTTCGCGAACTCGCGTGCGAACTTGAGATAGTCCACGATTTTTTTGTTGAACACCTCCCCCGGAATCAGCAGCGGAATGCCCGGTGGGTACGGTGTGACCAGGCCCACGGTAATGCGGCCTTCCAGGTGGTCGATTTCCACGCGCTCAGTGGTGCGGTGCGCGATGTGTGAGAACGCATCCGAGGGCTTCATGGCCGGGGTCAGGTCCGACAGGTACATCTCGGTGGTCAGGCGTGCAATGTCGTACTTGGCGTACATCTCGTGCACATGCTGGCACAGGTCCTGCAAGCCCATGCGCTCGTAGCGTTTGTGCTGCTGACAGAACTCGGGAAGGATGCGCCACATCGGCTGGTTCTTCTCGTAGTCGTCCTTGAACTGCTGCAGCGCGGTAAGCAAGGTGTTCCAGCGGCCTTTGGTGATACCGATGGTGAACATGATGAAGAAGCTGTACAGCCCCGTCTTCTCCACCACCACGCCGTGCTCGGCCAGGTATTTGGTGACAATGGACGCGGGAATACCGGTCTTGTCGAACTTGCCGTCCAGGCTCAGGCCCGGCGTGACGATAGTCGACTTGATCGGGTCGAGCATGTTGAAGCCGTCAGCCAGTTGACCAAAGCCATGCCACTTGCTGCCGACTTTCTTGCTCTTACTGTCGCTGCGGATGATCCAGTCTTCAGCGCGGCCAATACCTTCGTCCACCAGTTTTTCTGGCCCCCAGACCTTGAACCACCAGTCTTTCTTGCCAAACTCGGCTTCGACCTGGCGCATGGCACGGCGAAAATCCAGCGCTTCCAGAATGCTCTCCTCGACCAGCGCGGTGCCGCCGGGCGGCTCCATCATCGCGGCCGCGACATCGCAACTGGCAATGATGCTGTACTGTGGACTGGTGCTGGTGTGGATCAGGTAGGCTTCGTTGAAGAGGTGCATATCGTGCTTGATGGTATGCGAATCCTGTACCAGCACATGGCTGGCCTGGCTGA
>JAUYGP010000007.1 GCA_030690515.1 Giesbergeria sp. | reverse complement strand
GGGCGCCAGTTGCGGGCCCTTGCCGCGCGGGCGTACTTCGTCGTCCACATAGATGGCGTAGGCGCCGCGCTCGCGCCGCACGGCCCGAAAGCGCCGCGCCACGGTGGAAAGCTGCAGCTCCTGGATGACCACGGCGCCGCTGGCCGTCTGCCCGTAGCTGCAGGCAAAGTGCCCGTAGCGCACGCGCTCGCCCTCGGGCCGCTGAAACGACAGCGCAATGGAGAACTGGCGCGGCGCCGTCACGCCGCGCGAGAGCACCGCGCCGAAACCGCCGAAGTGGAAGTAATCATTCGCCTCGTCGCCCCCCAGGTTCAGGTGCACGGTGCGGTCGGGCGAGGCCACGGTCTGCTTGAGCAGCAACAGGCTTTGCAGCAGCGTGGACTTGCCCGACGAATTGGCGCCCAGCAGCATGGTCACGGGTGCCAGCTGCACCGGGCCGCTGTCGCGCCAGGCCTTGATGTTTTGGAGGTGGAGTTGGTCGATCATCGCAAGCCCATCTTATGCGCAAGCACGGGTTGGGCTGGCGATTTTGAGGCCAAAATGGCCTCCAGGGCTTATGTAGAAAGCGCTGGCAGCTATCAGTTTTGATTGCTCAGCCGCAACGGTGTGCGCCCTTGCGCGGCCACCTGGGGGCGGCCCAGTTCAAACTTGCTGACCAGCAGGCTCAACTGGCTGGCCTGCTGGCGCAGCGACGCGGCCGCAGCGGCCGACTCCTCGGCCAGGGCGGCGTTCTGGTGCGCCATCTGGTCAAGCTGACCGACAAACTGGTTGACCTCGCCAATGCGTCCCATCTGCTGGTGGACTTCGGTGGCGATGGTTGAAATACGGCCCGAGACATTCTCGACGGCGGTGGTCACCTCGGCCGTGGTCTGGCCCGCACGGCCGACCTGCTGCGTGCCCGAGGCCACCTTGGCCAGCGAGGTGTGGATCAGGGTGCTGATGTCCTTGGCGGCGGCGGCGCTGCGCCCGGCCAGGGCGCGCACCTCGCTGGCCACCACCGCAACGCCCCGGCCCAGCTCGCCCGCGCGGGCGGCTTCCACGGCGGCGTTGAGCGCCAGGATGTTCGTCTGGAACGCAATGCCGTCGATGATGGAAATGATGTCGGAGATCTTGTGCGAGGCCACATCAATCTCGCGCATGGTCGAGACGACCTGCTCCATCTCGCTGCCGCTGCGCGCGGCCACGCTGCTGGTCTGCGTGGAAATTTGTTGTGTCTCTTTCGCGCTGGTGGTGGTCTCCTGCACCGACGCGGTGAGCTGGGCGATGGACGCCAGCGCGGTCTCCAGCGTGCTGGCGGCGTCTTCGGTGCGGTCGCTCAGGTCCTGGCTGCCCTGGGCGATTTCGCCGCTGGCGTTGTTGATGTCGTCCGACGCCTGGCGCACCCCGGTGGCCAGTTCCAGCAGGTTTTGGCGCATGGCCTCCAGCGCGGTCAGCAGGCCGCCAATCTCGTCCTGGCGGTGCGTGTCGATGGGCTGCGAGAGGTCGTGCCGGGCCATGCGGCGGGTGGCCTCTACGGCTTCGCGCACGGCGGCGCGCGTGTCGCGCACCAGCCACCAGGCCAGCGCGCTGCCAAAGGCAAAGGCCACCAGCGCGCCGACGATGATCAGCACGCGCGCGGTGCGCGCGTCGGCCGTGGCCAGCGCCGAACTGGCGGCGTTGGCGGCGTCCTGCCAGTCGCTCAGGGCATCCACGGCCTTGCCCCAGGCCTGCTGGCGTGCGCTCCATTGCGCCGTGTCCTTGCCGTATTCGTTGCGCACCTGGAAAGCCATGGCCGCGTCGCCCCGCCCGGCGGTCAGCTTCTCGCCCAGCGCCAGCAGTTCGCGTGCGGCGCTGCCCGTGGTCTTGACGGGCGCCAGCAAGGCCAGCGCCGGGGCATCGCCTGCCAGCAGGGTTTCCAGCCGTGTCTGCGCCGTGTCGTACTGTGCCAGCGTGCTGCGCGCCTGCGCCAGCACGGCGGGGCCGCCTTCAAGGTCGGTGTTGGCCAGATCGCCCAGCGTTTGTACATAGCGCGAGACGCTGCGCCCCATCACATCCAGCGTTTGCGAGCGCGCGGCGCTGTGCACGGTGATGTCCTCCAGCGTGGCCGACAGCGCCTGCATGCGCAGCAGCGAGAGCACGGCCATGCCCAGCAGCAACACCAAAATGACACCAAAGCCCAGCGAAAGCCGGGCCGCCAGGCTGCGCACAGAAATGAGTTGCATGCTTGTCTCTATATTGGAATATGTCGCCCTGGCGACATTGCCGGGCGCGGAGCGCAAGGCTACGCCCGGCCGGACAGGGCTGCAACTGTGGAGTTCCCCAGTCGGCCAGCGGATGGCTGTGCGCAAAAAATTTGGCAAAAAGTGCTTCTAGCGCTTATCCATAAATCGGTGGCAGCTATCAAAATAATAGTGCTACTTGAGCCCCAGGCGCCGCGCCAGCTTGTGCAGGTTGCTGGCGTCCAGGCCCAGCTGGCGTGCGGCGTTGGCCCAGTGGCCCCGGTGCTGCTCCAGGGCGGCCTGGATGCTCTGGCGCTGGCAGGCATCGACGGCTTCGCGCAGCGTGCGGGCCGCAAGTGCGGCTGCGGGCAATGCGGTGGGCGGCAAGGGCGCCGCCGCAGCGGGCAGGGGGGCCGCGCCCTGCAAGGCGTCGAGGTCGAGCACCTCGGGCTCCAGCGTCACGATGGCATGGCGGCTGGCGCCCCGGCTCAGGGTCTTGAGGGCGGCGCGGCTGATTACATGCTCGAGCTCGCGGATATTGCCCGGCCAGTGGTAGCCGCGCAGCGCCGCCTGGGCCGCGCCGGACAGGCGCAGGCTGCGCAGCCCCAGGCGGGCGCGGTTCTGTTCCAGAAAGCGCCCGGCCAGCAGCAACACATCGCCCTCGCGCTCGCGCAGCGGCGGTATGGGCACGGGGTAGACCGACAGGCGGTGGTACAGGTCGGCGCGGAAGCTTCCGGCGGCCACCAGGTCGCGCAGGTGGCGGTTGGTGGCGGCCACCACGCGCACGTTCACGCGCCGGGGCTCGTCGGCGCCCAGGCGCTGGATTTCGCCGTTTTGCAGCGTGCGCAGCAGCTTGGCCTGCACGCTCAGGGGCAGCTCGCCCACTTCATCGAGGAACAGCGTACCGCCGTCGGCCGCCTCGAAGCGCCCGGGCCGGTCGGTCACTGCGCCCGAGAACGCACCCCGGCGGTGGCCGAACAGCTCGCTCTCGG
>JAUYGP010000003.1 GCA_030690515.1 Giesbergeria sp. | reverse complement strand
TTGTCGTCGTAGTGCTCGAACGCGCTTTTGGTGTTGTAGGGCGGGTCGATAAAGATGCATTTCACCTGTCCCCGGTAAAACGGCAGCAGCGCTTTGAGCGCTTCGAGGTTGTCGCCCTGGATGAGCAGGTTGTTGGCTGCGCTTTGCGCATCGCCATGGGTGCTGACGGGTTCGAGCAGGCGGTAGGGCCCCTGCGCGGCGGTGGTGAAGGCAGCGGCGCGGTTGAGCCAGTCGAGGGTGGGCATGGGTGCGGTGGGGGCTCGGGTGAGGGCAGTGGCGAGCAGGCTGTCGCGCGCCGGGTGGGGGCTGTGGGGGTACGCTCCGTTGCGGGTTTGCTTGGTGCACCCCTTTCACCCGGGGCCGTGCCGGGGATGCGGCGGGGCCGCTCGGCGCGTGGTCAGTGGATCGCCGCCGCCACGATGATGCTGATGCCCAGGCACATGGCCGCCACCACCAGGGCCAGGGCCTTGTTCTGTTTCTCGACGATCTCGCGCCACAGGTCGTACGGCGTGATTTTGTCCACGATGACAAAGCACAGCCAGAAAATGACCACGCCGATCAGCGCGTAGAGCATGGACCCGAGAAAGGCCGCAGGCCGGAGCCATTCGATTCCCATCATGATGCGTTTCTCCTTGAAGTTTATTTATGCCCACCGCCGGTGGAAAAGCCACCGAACGAGCCGCTGGAGCTGCGGTAGCCGCCCCCGGGCGAGCCCGAGCAGTTCGATAGCAGCACCAGCAGGATGATGAGCACCACGGCGATGAGGATGAGTGTGCCGCAGCCCAGGCCCTTGGCCGCCACGAAGGGGCCGGGGTCGTCGCGCTGTAGCAGGTCTTTCTTGTCTTCAAGCTTGAAGGCCTTGACCACCGTGTCGCTGGCCAGCTTGTCACCGGCCGACCAGGTCAGCTCGTTCTTGCTCTGCTCCATCGACAGCAGGCCCTTGGCACTGGCGAAATCGCGGTTGGAGGTTTTTTGCCCGCGCTCGACCTGCCAGTAGAACTCGCCCAGCACATAGGTGGTTTCGGCCTCGTAGCTGTACTTGAGCTGGTAGGTGGTACCCAGGTACTTGGCGGTGCGGCCTGTGGACCCCACTTGTGGGGCGCCCGTGGTGGGGCGCACCATGCTCCAGCCGTCTTCGGCATCGACCAGAAAGGCAAAGCCGCGCTTCTGGTTGTAGAGCAGGTATTCGCTCCAGCCAAACTGTTCGTCGTCGCCGGGTTCTTGCCCCATGCGGTGCTGAAAGCCCACCACCTGCCATTGCACGCCCTGGAGCTGGCCTTTGCTGCCCAGGGGAATGATGGGGCGCACGGGGTCGTCCTGCTCGGCCGAGCGCAACTCGCCGCCCACGCCACTGCTGAGGTCGATGATGCTGGCGCACGAGCCGCAGGTGATGCTTTTGGTGGTGCTCAGTTGCACCTGCACGGGTGCACCGCAGTGCGGGCAGTTGAACTGGCGGCCTTTTTCGTCTTTGGCTGATTCGTCCTTGAGGCCTTGCAGCTGCAGGTCTTCGAGCAGCACGGACTTGCCGCGTTCGACGTGGGGTGGCTGGTGGCCGTAGTCGATGCTGAGCACTTCGCCGTCTTCGCTGCGCAGCTCGACCATGTCGAAGGGCTGGCCCAGCGGTGGCAGCTTGGGCAGTTCACCCTGGGCCGAGATCAGGCTGGCCTGGCCGCTGAAGGCCACGCTATAGGGCTTGCCGTTGATGGCGGTGGTGCTGCCCACGCGAAAGCGGCTGGCTTCGGGCAGCTCGCGCCCCGGGTCCATGGGGCGGGTGAAGACGTAGCTGCCGTTGTCTTCGCCCAGGCTGGCCATGGTGCCGTCCTGCAAAAAGGCGACCCATTCGGTCCAGACACCGGCTGCGTTTTTGTACTGCAGGCGGCCGATCAGCGTGAACGGGTGCTCTTTGCCGTCCAGCGTGATGCGCCCGCTGGCCATGAGCTGCAGCGGGCTGTGGTCGTCGAACAGCTCGGCCATCTTGCCCAGGCGCTGCAGCACGTCGCCGCTGCGCACCACGGTGCTTTGGCAGAAGCCGCAGACGGCGTGCGTGGATTGCGCGCTTTTGAATTCGACCGGCGCGCCACAGCCAGGGCAGGGCGCGCGGTAGTAACGCTGTGTGGGGTCGGTCGCCATCAGGGGTGGGCCGACAGCGTTGATGGGTTTGATGTTTGAAGCTTTTTTGGCCTCTAACGCTTATCCATCAAGCGCTGCTGGCTATTGTTTTAATAGCTAACGGTTTACACCAATTTCTTGAGCAGTTCGACCTTCTTGGCGTCGAACTCCTCCTGCGTGAGGATGCCTTTGGATTTGAGCTCGCCCAGCTTTTCCAGCGTGGCCATCACTTCTTCTGGCCGCAC
Organism: Giesbergeria sp.; assembly: GCA_030690515.1. Lineage (GTDB taxonomy): Bacteria > Pseudomonadota > Gammaproteobacteria > Burkholderiales > Burkholderiaceae_C > Simplicispira. The sequence goes on along the minus strand of JAUYGP010000003.1, from coordinate 6,840 downwards.
GCCTGCGGGGGTCGCCGCCGCCGCCGCTGCGCTTGCGGCAGCAGCCTGTGCGCCCGCGCCGCCACCTTGCAGGCCCTGCTGCAGGTTTTGAGCCATCACCTGGCCCAGCGCCACACCGGCGCCCAGGCCCATGGCGTCACCGGCAATGCCGCTACCACCGCCACCGCCTTCGGCAAATTTGGGAATGGCCTGCGCCGTCTGGTACTGCATGAACTTGCCCATGTCGTTGCCGACCATGCCCATGCCGATTTTCTGGTCCAGAATTTTCTGCAGTTCTTCGGGCAGGGAGACGTTCTGTACCGTCAGGCTCTCAACCGTCAGGCCGATCTTGGCAAAGTGGGGGGTCAGCTCTTTGGCCAGCGCGTCGGCAAACATGACCTGGTTGGCCGCCAGGTCCAGAAACGGCAAGCCGCTGCCCGCAATGGCGTTGCTGATGTTTTGCAGCACCATGCCGCGCAGCTGGCCTTCCAGGTCGCCTACGGGGTAGGACTCGCGCGTGCCCGAGATTTCGGTGTGGAACAGCTTGGGGTCGGTAATGCGGTAGGCGTAGTTGCCAAACGCCCGCAGGCGCACCGCGCCAAAGTCCTTGTCGCGGATGGTGATGGGCTGGGGTGTGCCCCACTTCTGGTCGATTTGTTGGCGCGTGCTGAAGAAGTACACGTCGCTCTTGAAGGGCGACTGGAACAGCTTGTCCCAGTTCTTCAGGTAGGTGAGCACCGGCAGGGTCTGCGTGGTCAGCTTGTAGGTGCCGGGGCCAAACACGTCGGCCACCTGGCCTTCGTTGACGAAGACGGCCATTTGCGACTCGCGCACCACCAGCGTGCCACCGTTCTGGATTTCCATGCCCGCCATCGGATAGCGCCAGGCCAGCGTGCCGTCGCCGTCCTCCGTCCACTCGAGGATGTCGATGAACTGTTTCTTGATGAAGTCCATGAGGGCCATGTGTGCTCCCGGTTGCGGTCGAATAAAGGAAAGAAGGTGGCCGAACATCATAGCAACGGTCGTTGGCGCAGGGCGCGCCGCGGCGGCGTTTTCGTGAACAAGTTCCGATGTGCCCAGGTTTTGACCATGGCGGCGGTAGTCCGATTCAATGGCGGAATCAAATGATAATGATTATCATTGGCCTAGGCCCGCGATGGTGCAGGGCTGCTTTCCAGGAGAACGCCATGTCCCGCATTCGCCGCGCCGCCCGCCAGAACAAGACCATGCTGCTCAAGACAGGTAGCTACTACCTGATTCACATCACCGTCGCCGCCTTGGTGGCCTATGCGGTCACCGGCAACCTGATTGCCTCGCTCACGCTTAGCCTGTTGGAGCCTACGGTGCAGGCTTTCGCCTTCTTCTTCCATGAAAAAGCCTGGGAGCGCTCTGCGCGCAAGGCCCGTGCCGCTGCGGCCAACGCCGCCGTACCGCAGGGCGCCCCGCTTATGCCTGCGTGTTGAGCAGTGCGCCCAGCATGCGGTCTTCGGTTTTGAGGGTTTGCAGGTTGGCCTTGAAGGCGTAGGTGGCGGACATCTGTTCCACCGCCTCCTGCTCTAGTGCCACACCCTCCTGGGGTTCACGCTGCACGCTGGCGCGCACGCCGCCCTGGTCGGGCTGCGCCTGCAGGGCCACAGACTGGCGCCGAAACGCGGGCGTGTTCATGTTGGCCACGTTGTGCGCCGAGGCATCCAGCCGCAGTTGCGCGGCCTGCAGGCCGGAAGATGCAATGGAGGAGATGCTGGACATGGTGCTGTGTTACTCAAAAATATGCAACATATTCTGAGCCGATGTGGGGCGGCTGGCAAGGGTCGGCCGTTCAGGCGCATGGATCCATGCCAGCACGGGGGCCTGCCATACACTGCGCTCACCAGCTCTGGCGCGCGAGGAGCGAAGGTTTTGTGGATCGCGCCTACCCTGCGCTTGTTGCGCGGCATTTGGCTCAATCGCGCCGAGTGTGAATTTTGATGTCTCCGTTGATGCGTTTACAGATACTCAAATGGTCCGTCGCTGGACTGCTTGTCCTGATGGTTGCTGGCGGAGCTGCGCTCATTTACTTTGGCCCAACACGCGGCTATGTGATCGGTTGTGACAAGGCACAGGTAATCACCTGTGTGCTTCAAAGGGATACATCCCAGGGGATCAAATCCTGGCAAGTGTCACTGGAAGCGGATGCCACGGCTACGGTGCACGTCAAAACCAGTCGGCGCAGTGCATCCCGGGTGTTCCTTTACCTGAGCTCGGGTGCCCAATCGGTGTTTGCTGCCGAGTTTGAAGACAGCGATGCGGTGGCGCAAGCCCACATGGCTGCAGACCGGCTTAACCAGGTCTTTTCCTCGCCCACACCGGCGTCTTTGCGTCTTGAAGTTGGCCCTCCCTCGCACATGTGGATACTCTTGTGGGGAGGTTTCGGCTTCTTCGTGCTGCTGGTGCTGGTCGTCTTCCGCGCGCTGTTCCAATCGGAACAGCGGCCCAATGGACGCGTTGGATGATCGCTCGTTGTCAATGCCACAGGACAGTTTGGGCCGATCACCTTGCTGGTTTGGGGACCCACATCGCTTGCATGCGCAGGCTTTCAGCCATGCGCCGCCAGCAGGCATTGCGCAAAGGCCTGCGCCGCGCGCGGCGGCTGGGGTGACTTGGGCAGCACGCTGACAAACTGGCAGGGGTAGAAGAACTGCGCCGGTTGCACGGCCTGCATCAGCCCCTGGCGCTCGAAGCTCTCGGCGTAGTGGTCGGGCAAAAATCCCAGGTAACGGCCCGAGAGAATGAGCGTGGCAATCGACTCCTGGTCAAAACCCGTGGCTTTGCGCGGCAGGCGGGCGCCGTGGCTCAGTTCCATATTGGGCGAGTGGTAGCCCAGCCCGGCAAACTGCCAGGCGCGCAGGGCGTCCCAGGTCAGCGCGGCGTGGTCTGCGCCAAACAGCGGGTGGCGCGCGCCGCAGTACAGCAACATGGTCTCGGTGAACAGGTTGGCGTACACCAGGCTTTGCGATGCGCGGTGCGCGGGAATGATGCCGACGTGAAAGCTCCCGTCCATCAGGCCGCGCTCGATCGCGGGGATGCTGGCCACGTGCATCTGCAGGCTGACCTCTGGCGCCTGCTCGGCAAAGCGCGCAATGGCCTCGCCAATGTGCGCGGCCGGGTTGCTGGCGGTCTTGTCGAACACCGCCACGTCCAGGCGTCCGCCCATGCGGCGGTGGATGTCGTCAATGCTGCTGCGAAATGCGTCCACGGCCGACAGCAGGCGCAGGGTTTCGTCGTACACGCGCTGGCCCTCGGCCGTCAACGCAAAACCGGCCCGGCCCCGGCGGCACAGCGTCAGGCCCAGGCGCGTTTCCAGGTCTTTCATGTGGCGGCTGACGGTGCTGGTGCCGATGTTCAGCTCCAGCTCGGCGGCCGATAGCCCGCCGCACTCGGCCACGCTTTTGAAGACCTGCAGTAGGCGCAGGTCCATGTCGCTGAGCTGGCCGAGCACGGCGCGGTGTTTGGTGGGTGCAGGTTTTACTTGCATAAATCGTCAAGTAAACATTGATATTTGTTGATATGAGAGATTAACAGTTGCGCCAACAATGTCGAGCAGCCTTTGCCGCAAATCCACAGGAGACACCCCATGAGCTTTGTCCACACCGAACCCAGGCTTGACGCCGCACCGCGCATGGATGCCGCTTGGCTCGATGCCTACTGGATGCCCTACACGGCCAACCGCCAGTTCAAGGCCAATCCGCGCATGATCGTCGAGGCCCAGGGCGCCTACTACACCGACAGCGAAGGACGCAAGATTTTCGATGGACTGTCGGGCCTGTGGTGCGCCGGCCTGGGCCATGGCCGCCGCGAGATTGCCGAGGCGGTGGGCAAACAAGCGGCCAAGCTGGACTATTCGCCCGCCTTCCAGTTTGGCCACCCGCTGGCGTTTGAGCTGGCCAACCGCATCAAGGATCTCACGCCCGAGGGGCTGGACTATGTGTTCTTCACCGGTTCGGGGTCCGAGGCCGCCGACACTTCGCTGAAGATGGCCCGCGCCTACTGGCGCGCCAAGGGCCAGGCAAGCAAGACGCGCCTGATTGGCCGCGAGAAGGGCTACCACGGCGTGAACTATGGCGGCATCTCGGTGGGGGGCATCGGCGCCAACCGCAAGATGTTTGGCGCTGGGCTAGAGGCCGACCACCTGCCGCACACGCAGCCCCCAGCGGGCTCGTTCCACAAGGGCATGCCACCCACTGGCAAAGAGCTGGCCGACCGCCTGCTCGACCTGATCACCCTGCACGATGCATCCAACATTGCGGCCGTCATCGTCGAGCCGTTTTCGGGTTCGGCCGGGGTGGTGATCCCGCCGGTGGGCTACCTGCAGCGCCTGCGCGAGATCTGCACGCAGAACAACATCCTGCTGATCTTTGACGAAGTCATCACGGGCTTTGGCCGTGCGGGTGCCATGACCGGTGCCGAGGCTTTTGGCGTGACGCCCGATATTTTCAACTTTGCCAAGCAGGTGACCAATGGCGTGCAGCCCCTGGGCGGCGTGGTGGCCAGCAAGGAGATTTACGACACCTTCATGGCCGCAGGCGGGCCAGACTACATGCTGGAGTTTGCCCACGGCTACACCTACTCGGCCCACCCGGTGGCCTGCGCAGCCGGTATTGCAGCGCTCGACATTCTGCAAAAGGAAGACATGGTAGGCCGTGTGCAGGCGCTGGTGCCGCACTTTGAGCAGGCCGTGCACAGCCTCAAGGGCGTCAAGCATGTGGCTGACATCCGCAACTACGGCCTGGCTGCCGGTTTCACCATCGCCGCCCTGCCGGGTGAGCCGGCGCGCCGCCCCTACGAGATTGCCATGGCGTGCTGGAAGAAGGGTTTTTACGTGCGCTACGGCGGCGACACCATCCAGTTGGCGCCCCCATTCATCAGCGAAAAGGACGAGATCGACCGCCTGATCAACGCGCTGGGCGACGCCCTTTCCGAAACGGCCTGAAAGCGCCGCAGCGAATGCTTCTATATTGATAGCTGCTAGCGCTTGTCAGATAAGCGCTAGAGGCACATTTCATTCAAATTTCAAGACATGCACAACGATCACAACGTCACCACCATTGGCCACCTGATTGACGGCAAGCTGGTGGTTGACGCCGCCCGCACCCAGCCCGTGTTCAATCCCGCCACGGGCCAATCCACCACCAACGTGGCTTTGGCCAGCAAGGCGACCGTCGAAGCAGCCATTGCATCGGCAGAATCCGCCTTTCCCGCCTGGCGCAACACGCCGCCGCTCAAGCGCGCTCGGGTGATGGCCAAGCTCAAGGTGCTGCTCGAAGAAAACGCCGACAAAATCGCCGCCTTGATCACCGCCGAGCACGGCAAGGTGCTGAGCGATGCGCACGGCGAACTGCAGCGCGGTATTGAAAACGTGGAATACGCCAGCTATGCCCCCGAACTGCTCAAGGGCGAGCACAGCCGCAACGTGGGCCCCCATATTGACTCGTGGAGCGAGTTCCAGGCGCTGGGTGTGACGGCGGGCATCACCCCGTTCAACTTTCCAGCCATGGTGCCGCTGTGGATGTGGCCCATGGCGGTGGCCTGCGGCAACACCTTTGTCCTGAAACCGTCTGAGCGCGATCCGAGCAGTGTGCTGTTCATCGCCCAGCTCGCACTCGAAGCGGGCCTGCCGCCCGGTGTGCTCAACGTCGTCAACGGCGACAAGCTGGCCGTGGATACGCTGCTGCAGGACCCACGCGTCAAGGCGGTGAGCTTTGTGGGCTCGACCCCCATTGCCGAATACATCTACGCCGAAGGCTGCAAACACGGTAAGCGCGTGCAGGCTCTGGGGGGTGCCAAGAACCATGCGGTGCTCATGCCTGACGCCGACGTCGGCAATGCTGTGAGCGCGCTGATGGGCGCGGCCTATGGCTCGTGCGGCGAGCGCTGTATGGCCATCCCGCTGCTGGTGGCGGTGGGGGACGAGGTGGGCGACGCCGTGGTGGCGGGCCTGAAGACCGAGATCGCCAAAATGAGGGTCGGCCCCGGCACCGACAACGGCAACGACATGGGTCCGTTGATTACCCGCGAGCACGCAGCCAAGGTCCGGGCCTACGTGGACAGCGGCGTGCAGGAGGGGGCCACGCTGGTGGTGGACGGACGTGGCGTGCAGGTCGCGGCGGGACACGAAAGCGGCTATTTCCTGGGTGCTTGCCTGTTTGACAACGTCAAGCCGGGCATGAAGATCTACCAGGAAGAGATTTTTGGCCCCGTACTCGGCGTGGTGCGCGTCAAAACGCTCCAGGAGGCCATGGACCTGATCGACGCGCACGAATACGGCAACGGCACCTGCATCTTCACCCGCGATGGCGAGGCCGCACGTTATTTCACCGACCATATCCAGGTGGGCATGGTGGGCGTAAACGTGCCCCTGCCCGTGCCCGTGGCCTACCATTCGTTTGGTGGCTGGAAGCGCAGCCTGTTCGGCGATCTGCACGCCTACGGGCCCGACGCTGTGCGCTTCTATACCAAGCGCAAGACCATCACGCAGCGCTGGCCCTCGGCGGGTGTGCGCGAAGGGGCCGTGTTCAGCTTTCCCAGCAGCCGCTGACCCCTGGTTCGGTTTCCGAGGCCCTGTGGCGTTCACGCGCTGCAGGGCCTTTGTTTTTGTAATGTGAAATTCGTTTTCACGAAAATCCGTCACAATGGAGACTGCCCCGCACAGGCATGACCGCTTGCAAGGGAAAAGTGAAAGAATCCCCCTATCAACCACCCCCATGAGCGTGGTTTTGCACACTGGAGACATCACATGCCTGAGAACGCCACGGAACAGACCCCCACGCCCGATAAAGGCGCCCTGCTGCGCAAGGCGGCGCTGGAATACCACGAGTTTCCCAA
>JAUYGP010000001.1 GCA_030690515.1 Giesbergeria sp. | reverse complement strand
CGCTTGACCACCATGTTGACCTTGATGTGCGAGAGGCCGACGGCGTGCGCGGCCTCGATGCCCGCCAGCACCTCGGCCACCGGAAAGTCCACATCGTTCATGCGCCGGAACACGGCGTCGTCCAGGCCATCCAGGCTCACGGTCACGCGCTGCAGGCCAGCGTCCTTGAGGGCGCGCGCCTTGCGCGCCAGCAGGGAGCCATTGGTGGTCAGAGTCAGGTCGGGAGCTTGGCCGTCCACGGTGCGCAATTGCGCCAGTTGGGCGACCAGTTCCTCGACGTTGCGGCGCAGCAGGGGCTCGCCACCGGTCAACCGAATTTTGCGTACGCCGTGCGCCAGAAAAAGCCGTGCCAGGCGGGTGATTTCTTCAAAGCTGAGCAGTGCGCTGTGCGGCAGAAAGGCGTGCTCCTTGTCGAACACATCCTTGGGCATGCAGTAGTTGCACCGAAAGTTGCAGCGGTCCGTGACGCTGATGCGCAGGTCGCGCAGGGGGCGGCCCAGGGTGTCGGTCAGCAGGCCCGTGGGGGCGGCGGCCTGGGGGGGTACTGCAGGCACAAGCCCTGCAGTGCGGTGATCGACCAGCGGGATGACACGTTCGGACATGGGGCAATTCTGCCCCACTTGCGCGCCAGGGGTCAGTCGTGCAGCGGTCGCCCTTGCGCCATGTCAAGCCTTGCGCCCTGTGGTCAGACGCAGCGGGCGCCATCCACCTCGATGCAGACGCCGCTGATGAAGGCGGCTTCGTTGCTGGCCAGGTACAGCGCGGCATTGGCGACATCGAGTGCCGTGGAAAAGCGCCCCAGCGGAATGGTGGCAAGAAATTGGGCCCGCCGCGCATCGTCCACCGGGCCGCCGGCAAACTCGGCGGACAGGCCCGTGTCGGGGTTGAACACGGGGTTGATGCAATTGACTCGGATGTTGTCGGGGCCTAGCTCGGCCGCCATCGACTTGCTGGTGGTGATGACGGCACCCTTCGAGCCGTTGTACCAGGTCAGGCCGGGGCGGGGACGCAACCCGGCGGTGGAGGCGATATTGATGAAACACCCCGCGCTGCCGCCCGGGTTGGCGCGCATGGCGGGTACGGCATGGATGGCCGAGAGGTAAATGCTCTTGACGTTGATGGCATAGACCTTGTCGAACTCCTCTTCGCTGACCTCCAGCAGGGGGCGGTTGCGGTGTGTCCATCCAGCGTTGTTCACTACCACATCGAGTCTGCCAAAGTGGCCCAGGGCCGCTTGCACCATGGCCTGGACCTGGTTCGATTGCGTCACGTCCGCCTGGAAGAAATGGGCGATGCCCCCTGCCGCAACGATGCTGTCTGCCACGCGCTGGCCGTGGTTTGAATGGATGTCGTTGACGATCACTTTCCCGCCCTCGGCCGCCAGCCGCCGGGCGATGCCTTCGCCGATACCGTTCCCGGCGCCGGTGACGATGATGGATTGACCTTGGAGGCGCATCTCGGAGATCTCCTGCAAAAATGGATCGATGCATTGTGCAGTCTGTGCACGTCCCGATGGGCTGCAAGAGCGACCATCCTGCGCGCGTATTCCCGGACTTGCTGCCGTGCGGCTTGCCTGCGGGAGGAGATATTGATTATTCGCATGGCTTTTCCAACAGGGTGCCGTCAAAATGGACGCCTCAATCATCTGCGCTGCCAATCCATGAAAACCCTTGTTTTTCGAACTGATCACGCGAACAACCGCCGCGCTACCTTGCAGGGCCTGGCTGCCGTGCTGCTGGCGCCCGTGCTGTCTACCGCGCATGCGCAACTGGCGGTGTCCACCGCCATCAACCGCACGGCGCGTTATCGCGCCCTGTCGCAGCGCATTGCCAAGAACTATTGCCAGATATTTCTCCACACCTTGCCGGACCAGGCCCTGGCTGCGCTGGGAGCTACACGGAAGTTGGTGCGCTCGGGCTTTGAGGATCTGGCCAAGGTGCAGTGGCCGACAGACCTGGCGCGGCATGTGGCCGAAATCCAGAAGCAGTCCGATGTGCTGGACACCTTGCTGGTCATGCCCCCCACACGCGAATCCGTGGCGGCGGTGGCGGTGCAGGCGGATCGGATGATGGCGGCCTCGCAGGCGGCCACCGAGGCCTTCGAGAAATTTGCGAAGGCCAATACGGCCAAGCTGGTCAATACCGCCGGCCGCCAGCGCGCGCTGTCGCAGCGCCTGGCCAAAAACTATTTCCTGCTGGCCGCCAAGCTGGAGAGCAAAGGCACGCTGGACGAAATGAAGGCCGATGCTGCCGAATTCCGCTTGGCCATGGTCAATCTGGCTGCGGCCCCGATCTCGACCCCCGCGATTCGCAATGAACTGGCGCTGGGCGATTCGCAGTGGCTGTTTTTTGACGCAGCCTTGCAGCGCAAGCCTGATGAGCGCGGCCTGGAGACGGTGGGCACCACCAGCGAGCGCCTGCTGGAAGTGACCGACCGACTGACAGGCCTGTACGACGCGGCGCTCAAGGAAGTGCTGGGCTGAAACACGCCTGGAGTCAGGGGCGCCTCAGCCGTGGTGGAATGCCACGGTCTTGAGGGTCGTGAAGCCCTGCAGGGCTTCCAGCCCTTTCTCGCGCCCATGGCCGCTGGATTTGACGCCGCCAAAGGGCAGTTCAACCCCGCCGCCCGCGCCGTAGTTGTTGATGAACACCTGACCGCTGCGGACGCGCCGTGCCATGCGAAACTGGCGTGCGCCGTCGCGCGTCCACACGCCCGCCACCAGGCCAAAGCGCGTGGCATTGGCCAGTTCGACCGCGTGGTCCTCGTCTTCGAAGGGCATGGCGCACAGCACCGGGCCAAAAATTTCTTCCTGCGCCAGGCGGTGCGCGGCGGGTACGTCGCGCAACAGGGTCGGGGCCTGGTAGAAGCCGGTTTCGGGGGCCTCGTCCACGATCTGACCCTGCGCCACCATGGGGATGCCGGCCACCTGGGCGTCGGATAGGAAGTCCCACACGCGCTGCTGCTGGCTGGCGCGTATCAGTGGCCCCACGTCCAGGTCCATGGCGGCGGGCCCCACCCGCAACTGCGCGAATGCCTGGCCCAGGCGTTCCAGCAGGGGTTCGTAGATGCGGGCGTCGATGAGCACGCGAGAACCCGCGCTGCAGGTTTGCCCCGCGTTCTGCACGATGGCGTTGACCAGCACGGGCAGGGCCGCGTCCAGGTCGGCGTCGGCAAACACGATTTGCGGGCTTTTGCCGCCCAGCTCCAGCGTCACGGGGCAGTGCCGTTCGGCGGCGGCCTGCTGGATCAGCGTGCCCACGCCGGGGCTGCCGGTAAAACTGATGTGGTCTATGCCCGGGTGGCGTGCCAGTGCGTCGCCCACCTCG
>JAUYGP010000740.1 GCA_030690515.1 Giesbergeria sp. | reverse complement strand
CGGCACCAGTACTTCCATGGCCAGGCGGCCAGCGTGGTGGCCCTGAGCCAGGCGGGCGAGCATGAGAAGGCCTTGCAGGTCTTTCATGGCGGCTATCGCCACGCCTCCAACCAGGTGACCTTGCTGCTCAAAGAGCTCAAGCGCAGCCTGGGGCGTTGACCATGGGCGCTGCTGTGCTGGCCGTGTGCACCGGTGCTGCCGTGCCTTTCGCTCGGGGTAGCCATAGCGGCGTTCACAAGACACCCGTGCAAGGCCGCGTGCGTGTCACGGCGCAAGGTCTGCAGGGGGATGCGCAGGGCGACCTTCGGTTGCATGGCGGTGTGGAAAAGGCCGTACACCACTATCCCCAGGAGCACTATGCCGCCTGGCGCGCGGAGCTGGGTGCACACGCCACGCTGGAGGCTCCAGGCGCTTTTGGCGAAAACCTGCACAGCCAGGGCGTGAACGAGGCCACGGTGTGCCTGGGCGACCAGTGGCGCGTGGGTGATGTGTTGCTGGAGGTGACCCAGGCGCGCCAGCCTTGCTGGAAGCTCAACGAACGTTTTGGCCTGCCAGACATGGCGCTGCGTGTGCAGCAATCGCACCGCACAGGCTGGTACTACCGCGTGCTGGAGGAAGGGGATTTGTGGGCAGGGGCCGCGCTGGTGTTGCAGGCGAGGCCTTTCCCCGAATGGACTCTGGAGCGCCTGCTGGATCTGCTGTACCGCCCGGTGCTCGATTGCGCACAGCTGCAGGTTGCGCTGGCCTTGCCTTTGCCTGCTTCCTGGCAGCGGCTGCTGCAACGGCGAATCGACAATGGTGCCGTGGAAGACTGGGCGCCGCGTCTGGACGGCCCACCCGCCTGACGGGCGGACGCGCGTCAGTGGTGTGCGATTTCGTCGCGCACCGCAACCACCTGCCGCCGCGATACTGTCAGCAGCTGCGCCAGTCCATGCAGCCGCACGGCCCAGCCATCGCCTTCCTCGGGGTCATAGTGCTTTTCCAGGGCGCGCACGGCCCTGCGTGCCACCAGCGCGTTGCGATGGATGCGCAAGAACTGGCCGGGGTAGCGGGCTTCAAGTTCGTTGAGTGAGCCATCCAGGATGTAGCTGCGCCCGGTGGTGCGTACGGTCACATACTTCTGTTCAGCCTTGAGGAAAAGCACTTCAGTCAGCGGCACCCGCTCGGTGCGCCCCCGGTCCTGGATGACCAAGGTTTCCCCCTCAGGCAGGGCGGCTGCTGGTGCTGCCCCCGTGGTGCCACTGGTGGGGCCCAGAACACGCTGCACCTTGGCCAGGGCCTGCTGCAGGCGCTCGAGCCGTACGGGCTTGGTGAGGTAGTCCACAGCGTCGAGCTCGAAGGCGCTCACGGCATGGTCGGCATGGGCGGTCACGAAAACGACGGCCGGTGGGTGGCTCAGCGCCTGAATGGCCTGCGCCAGGCACAGGCCGTCCTGGCCCGGCATGTGGATGTCCAGCAGCAGCACATCAAACGCCCGCCCGCCGCTGGGGGCCAGCAGGGCCAGAGCCTCGGCGGCCGTTGCGGCTTCAGCCAGGCTGTAGCGTTCGGTGTCGGTGCAATCCCCCAGCAAGGTGCGCAGGCGGTTGCGGGCCAGGGTTTCGTCGTCAACGATGAGGATGTTCATGGCGTGCGTGCCCGTTGGCGGGGCGTGGCGGCGGGTGGTTTTTCGGGCGAAAACAGGGGCGGGGGCAAGGTGATGCGCACTTGGTACAGGCCGTCCTCGATACCTGCGCTGAATTCGCCCTGCACGTCGTGCAGCAGGGCCAGGCGGGCACGCACGTTGGCCAGGGCAATGCCATGGCCGCGCGGTGTAGGGCTGTGGTTGGACTGGCCTTCAGGCAAGGTATTGGTAATGCGCACGACCACGCGGCTGCCGCGCAACTCGGTCAGTACGCGCAGCTTGCCACCCCGGGCGCTGGGCTCCACGCCATGCTTGACGGCGTTTTCCACCAGGGGTTGTAGCAGCAACGGGGGCAGCAGTGCTGCGTCGGTGCGGTGGTCGAGCTGCCACTGCACGCGCAGCCGGTCTCCAAAGCGCACCTGCTCAATGGCCAGGTAGCGGCGCGCCAGCTGAATTTCTTCGGCCAGTGTCACGGTCTCGCCCTGCTCGACCAGTGCGTGGCGGAACAGGTCGCTCAGGTCCTCGAGCAGCGACTCGGCCTTGGCAGGTTCCTCGCGCACCAGAGCAATGGCGCTGTTGAGTGTGTTGAACAGGAAGTGCGGGCGAATGCGCGACTGCAGCTCGGTCAGGCGCGCCGTGGTGGCGGCGGGTGTGCGACCGCGTGCGCGCAGCACCAGGGCGGCCACAAGCAGTGCGGCCAGCAGTGCGCCGCTGGCTGCACTGGCCAGCCAGGGGGGCTGCTGCACCGCGCCCACCAGCGTCAGCATGCCGCAGGCCCCGGCGCCTGCCAGCGCCCCCAGCAGCACACCCGCAAGATACTGACCGGTGGTGGGCAAGCGTTGCAGCACCTGCTTGAGGCTGCAGGCGGCGACCAGCCAAGCCAGCGTGGCGGGCAGGGCCACGCCGGTCAGCAGGGCCAGCCGAGCCACCCAGTCGGACAGGTTTTCGGCGCCATACAGCACGCCCACGGCCAGCACCACTTCCACGAACATCACCGCTCGCAGCACCACGCCCGCATGGCAGGCATCGAACACCAGCGCACGCCCCGCAGGCACACTGGAGCGTGCCGTGAAAGCGGTTGCAGCACGGTCACCGGGAAGGGTCGATAAAATTTGCGTCTCTTGCATTGCGGCATCCGGGTGTTCCGGGTGTCTGTTTCACTGGATTATTGCCCTGCCATGCCCAAAGCCCAAGCCTCCGCCCCGTCCCACAATCAGCTCGACACCAAGGCGCAGGCATGGTCGGCGCTGTTTTCCGAGCCCATGAGCGACCTCGTCAAGCGCTATACCTCCAGCGTTTTCTTTGACAAACGCCTGTGGCAGGCCGACATTGCGGGCAGTCTGGCACACGCCGACATGCTGGCCGCACAAGGCATCATCGCCCCGCAAGACCATGCTGATATTGCACGCGGCATGGCGCAAATCACGCAGGAAATCGAGTCCGGCCAGTTCGAGTGGAAGCTGGACCTGGAGGACGTACACCTGAACATCGAGGCGCGCCTCACACAACTGGTGGGCGATGCGGGCAAGCGTCTGCACACCGGCCGCAGCCGCAACGACCAGGTCGCCACCGACGTGCGCCTGTGGTTGCGCGGCGAGATCGACCTGATTGCCGGCCTGCTCACCGACTTGCAGAAGGCGCTGGTCGAAGTGGCCAGCCGCAACGTCGAGGTGATACTGCCCGGTTTTACCCACCTGCAGGTGGCCCAGCCGGTCAGCTTTGCCCATCACCTGCTGGCCTACGTGGAAATGTTTGCGCGCGACTTTGATCGCATGCAGGATGTGCGCCGCCGCACCAACGTGCTGCCGCTGGGCGCCGCAGCCCTGGCTGGCACTACCTACCCACTCGACCGCGAGCGCGTTGCGCGCACGCTGGGCATGGTGGATGTGAACGGCGCTCCCGTGGTGTGCCAGAACAGCCTGGACGCCGTGAGCGACCGCGACTTTGCCATCGAGTTCACGGCCGCTGCCAGCCTGTGCATGGTGCACGTAAGCCGCCTGTCCGAAGAACTCATCATCTGGATGAGCCAGAACTTCGGCTTCATCAAGATTGCCGACCGGTTTACCACCGGCTCATCGATCATGCCGCAGAAGAAGAACCCCGACGTGCCCGAACTGGCGCGGGGAAAGACCGGCCGCGTAGTCGGCCACCTGATGGGCCTGATCACCCTGATGAAGGGCCAGCCCCTGGCCTACAACAAGGACAACCAGGAAGACAAAGAGCCGTTGTTCGATACCGTGGACACGCTCAAGGACACGCTGCGCATCTTTGCCGAGATGGTGGGTGGGCAACCCAACCCCGCCACGGGCCAGAAGGACGGCGGCATCACCGTCAACGCCCAGGCCATGGAAGATGCGGCCAAAAAAGGCTACGCCACCGCCACCGACCTGGCCGACTACCTGGTGAAAAAGGGCCTGCCGTTCCGCGATGCGCACGAAACCGTGGCGCATGCCGTCAAGGCGGCGCAGTCGCATGCCTGCGACCTGTCAGAACTGCCGCTGGCCGTGCTGCAGGGCTTTCACCCGCAGATTGAAAAAGATGTGTACGAGTGCCTGAGCCTGCGCGGCTCACTCAACGCCCGCAGCACGCTGGGTGGCACGGCGCCCATCCAGGTGCAGGCGCAGATCGAGCGCCACCGCGCACGGCTGGCTTGACGCCTTGCGATGGAGGCTTCAGGCGGGCCCACTTGCCAGCCTGTGGGCATCGGCGTAGGCCTCCAGGGCCGCCAGGGGCAGGGGGCGGCTGAAAAAATAGCCCTGGTAGGCGTGGCAGCCGTGCTGCGCCAAGAAGTCCCGCTGTTCGGCCTGCTCCACCCCTTCGGCAATGACTTCCAGGCCCAGGCTTTCGGACAGGGCCACGATCATGCGGGCGATGGCGGCGTCGTTCGTGTCCGTCAGCACATGCGAGACAAAGCCTTTGTCGATTTTCAGTTGGTCCAGCGGCAGGCGTTTGAGGTAGGCCAGCGATGAATACCCTGTGCCGAAATCGTCGAGCGAGAAACACACGCCCCGGGCCTTGAGGGCGCCCATCTTGGTCACCACTTCCTCGACCTGGGTGATGAGCAGGCTTTCCGTCAGTTCAAGTTTCAGTCGTTGCGGGTTGGCGCCGGTTTCCTGCAGCACACTGAGCACCTGATCCACAAAATCGGCATGGTGGAACTGCCGCACGCTTACATTCACGGCCATCGTCAGGTGCTGGCGGTCTGCGTGCCGGGCCCATGCGGCCAGCTGCCTGCAGGCGGTTTCCAGCACCCAGTGGCCCAGCGGCAGGATCAGGCCGGTGTCTTCGGCCAGCGCAATGAATTCGAGCGGCGAGACCATGCCGCGCGCGGGATGCTGCCAGCGCACCAGCGCCTCCACGCCGATCATGGCGCCAGCCTCATTCACCTGGGGTTGGTAGTGCAGAACGAAATCCTGCTGTTGCAGTGCGATGCGCAGTTCCTTTTCGAGGGCCACCCTTTCGGCCAGTACAGACTGCATTTGCGGGTCGAAAAAGCACATGGCGTTGCGCCCTGAGGCCTTGGCGCGGTACATCGCCAGATCGGCCTGTTTGAGCAGTTCTTCCACCGAGCCCTGGGGTTCGCCGAACAGTGCAACGCCGATGCTGGGGGTGTTGTGGTGCAGGCTGTCCTGCAGCTCATAGGGCTGGTTGAGCGCGAGCAGGATGGTGTTGCCCATGGCCTCGGCTTGTTTGACGGCCTCCAGGGTGTCCTGGCTCAGGCCTTCGAGCATGACCACGAATTCGTCGCCCCCGAGCCGGGCCACGGTGTCACCCTCGCTCACGCAGGCGACCAGGCGTTGGGCGACCTGTTGCAGCAGCAGATCGCCCATGTAGTGGCCGCGCGTGTCGTTCAGGCCCTTGAAGTCGTCCAGATCGATGAAGAACAGCGCGCCCCGGCGCTGGTTGCGCGTGCTCACGATGAGTGCATGTTCCAGCCGGTCGAGCAGCAGCCGGCGGTTGGGCAGGCCGGTCAGCGGGTCGGAGAAAGCCAGTAACTGGATACGCTCTTCGTTCTGCTTCTGGTGCGTGATATCGGAGAAGGTGGCGACGTAATGGGTGATCTCCCCTTGCGGGCTGTGCACCGCCGTGATGGACAGCCATTGCGGAAACACTTCGACGGTCTTGCGCCGGTTCCAGACCTCCCCCTGCCAGCGGCCATGGCGGTTGATGGCAGACCACATGTCGGCGTAGAACTGGCGATCGTGCCGCCCCGACTGGAACATGCGGGGGTTCTGGCCAATCACCTCTGCGGGGTCGTAGCCAGTGATGGTGCTAAACGCTCGGTTGACGGCAATGATGGTGCCGTCGCGCTCGGCAATGGTCACGCCCTCGGCGATGTTGTCGAACACTGTGGCGGCCTGGCGCAGGTCGTTCTCCATGCGGGTTCGCTCGGTGATGTCGAGCATCACGCCCACCAAACCGCCCACGCTGCCGTCGGGGTGGGTGAAGGTGGCCTTGTGGAACATGACCTGGCGCATCTGCCCATCGGCATGGCGCACGGCGTGTTCGTAGATCTGCTTGCCGGGGTGATTCAGAATGGCGTGATCGGCGGCCAGGTACCGGTCTGCCAGGGCCGCAGGCGCAAGGTCGTGTGGTGTCTTGCCCAGCAGCGCGGATGCCGGTTGTCCCACGAAGGCCTCGAACGCGCTGTTGCAACCCAGATAGCGGGCCTGGGCATCCTTGTAGAACACGGGGCTGGGAATGGCCTCAATCAGTTGGCGCATGAAGCCCAGTTGCCGG
>JAUYGP010000738.1 GCA_030690515.1 Giesbergeria sp. | reverse complement strand
AAGTATGCTGGCCAGAAGGACGCCGAAGCCACCCTGATCACCCACGTGATGAAGGGCAGCAAGGGCGTTTGGGGCCCGGTTCCCATGCCCGCTAACGCCCAGGTCAACGAAGCAGAAGCCAAGAAGCTGGTCGGCTGGGTTCTGTCGCTCAAGTAATTGGGTCTCTGACCACGGCCTGCCAGCCTCCTTGGCAGGCCAAAACAAACCGCCGCAATCCTGCCAAGGACGCGGCGGTTTTTGTTTGTAGTCGGCCAAATTCAAAAGGGTGCCGCAAGGCACCCTTTTGAACCGAAGAAGGGGCACAGCGCCAGCCGCCTTGCCTCTTCGGGATCAGTTGGTCTCTGACAACTGATCCAACTGGGACAGATTTTGTGGCCACGTCACGTCGCTGCGCGCCATGAGTGTCCCCAAACCCCGCAAGCGCTTCGCGCTGGCGCCTTACGGCGCCTTCTGGATCAGTTGGTCTCTGACAACTGATCCAGAATTGCGGGGTTTTCCAGCGTGCTGGTGTCCTGGGTAATGGCTTCGCCCTTGGCGATGGAGCGCAGCAGGCGGCGCATGATCTTGCCGCTGCGGGTCTTGGGCAGGTTGTCGCCGAATCGGATGTCCTTGGGCTTGGCGATGGGGCCAATCTCCTTGGCTACCCAGTCGCGCAGTTCCTTGGCAATCTGCTTGGCTTCCTCGCCTGTAGGGCGGCTGCGCTTGAGCACCACGAAGGCGCAGATGGCCTCGCCCGTCACATCGTCGGGGCGGCCCACCACGGCAGCTTCGGCAACCAGGTCCGTCTTTGCGACCAAAGCCGATTCGATTTCCATGGTTCCCATGCGGTGGCCCGAGACGTTGAGTACGTCGTCAATACGGCCAGTGATGCGGAAGTAGCCACGATCAGCGCTGCGCACTGCGCCATCGCCAGCGAGGTACGTCGTGCCACCCATCTCATCGGGGAAATAGCTCTTCTTGAAGCGCTCCGGGTCACCCCAGATGGTGCGAATCATGCTGGGCCACGGGCGCTTGATGACCAGCATGCCGCCCGAGCCATTGGGAATGTCGTTACCCGTTTCATCCACGATGGCGGCCATGATGCCGGGCAAGGGCAGCGTGCAACTACCGGGCACCAGCGGCGTCGCGCCAGGCAGCGGGGTGATGACATGGCCACCGTTTTCGGTTTGCCAGAACGTATCCACCACAGGGCAGCGTTCGCCGCCGACGTTCTTGTAGTACCACATCCAGGCTTCGGGGTTGATGGGCTCACCCACGCTGCCCAGGATGCGCAGGCTCGAGAGATCCGAGCGGTCCGGGTGCACGGCCGCATCGGCCTCGGCCGCCTTGATGAGCGAGCGGATGGCCGTGGGCGCGGTGTAGAACACCGTGCACTTGTGGCGCTCAATCATCTGCCAGAAGCGGCCAGCGTTCGGGTACGTGGGGATACCTTCAAAAATGATCTGCGTCGCGCCTGCCGCCAAGGGACCGTAGGCCACGTAGGTGTGGCCGGTAATCCAGCCGATGTCAGCCGTGCACCAGAACACATCGCTGGGCTGGATATCGAAGGTCCACTCCATCGTCGCCTTGGCCCACATCAGATAACCGGCGGTGCTGTGCTGCACGCCCTTGGGCTTGCCGGTCGAACCTGAGGTGTAGAGGATGAACAGCGGGTGCTCGGCGCCCACTGCGACCGGCTCGCAGGTGTCGGACTGGCCTTCCATGGCCTGGCTGAAAGTAAGGTCACGCCCGGCCACCATGTTGCAGGCCGTCTTGGTGCGCTCAAACACCAGCACGTTGCGCACGTTTTCGCAATGGCCCATGGACAGCGCTTCATCGATGATGGCCTTGAGGGGCAGCTCTTTGCCGCCGCGCAACTGGGCATTGGCCGTGATGACGACGCTGGCGCCCACGTCGATGACGCGCTCATGCACGGCCTTGGCCGAGAAACCGCCAAACACCACACTGTGGATGGCGCCAAGGCGTGCACAGGCCTGCATGGCCACCACGCCTTCAATGGTCATGGGCATGTAGATCAGCACGCGATCGCCCTTGCCCACGCCCAGCGCCGCGAGCGCATTGGCAAAACGGCTGACGCGCGCCAGCAGTTCCTTGAAAGTGACGCGTGTCACCGAGCCGTCATCGGCCTCGAAGATGATGGCCGTCTTGTTCTCGGCGGGCGTGCCCATGTGGCGATCCAGGCAGTTGGCCGAAGCATTGAGCTCGCCGTCTGCATACCACTGGTAAAACGGTGCGTTGGATTCGTCCAGGGTCTGCGTGAACGGCTTGGTCCACTGCAGGTGCTCGCGGCCCAGGCGCGCCCAGAAACCCTCGTAGTCCGCTGCGGCTTCGGCGCACAGGGCCTCGTAGGCGGGCATACCTGAAACGCGGGCGGCCTGTACGGTAGCGTCAGCAGGCGGGAAAACGCGGTTTTCCACCAGAGTGGATTCAATGGCATTCGATGGCGCGCTCATGGGTGTGTCTCCTGAAAATCGGTGAATGTTCACCCGACACTGTCCATGCACGCACTTACATGCTACTGACTGGGCTGCTACGCCCCTGTTTCACCGCCCACCTGGCGGGCTGTGTGTTGTGGGTGCTCAGACCGCCAGCAAGCGCGCACGTGCCGCGTTGTATTCACTGCGCAAGCGTGCCACCAGCGCTGCGGTGGTCGTCACCGCCTGCACGGCACCAATGCCCTGGCCACAGCCCCAGATATCCTTCCACGCCTTGGTGGAGTTACCACCAAAGTTCATCTTGCTGGGGTCCGATTCGGGCAGGTTGTCGGGGTCCATGCCGGCTGCACGGATCGACGGTGCCAGGTAGTTTCCGTGCACGCCAGTGAACAGGTTGCTGTAGACGATGTCGTCCGAATTGCCGTCAACAATGGCCTGCTTGTACGCATCGCTGGCGCGCGCTTCTTCCGTAGCGATGAAGGCCGAACCGATGTAGCCAAAATCAGCGCCCATGGCTTGCGCCGCCAACACGGCATCGCCCGTGGCAATGGCGCCGCTGAGCGCCAGCGGGCCGTCAAACCAGGCGCGGATTTCCTGCACCAGGGCAAAGGGGCTTTTTACCCCGGCATGGCCACCTGCGCCTGTTGCCACTGCGATCAGGCCATCGGCGCCCTTCTCGATCGCCTTGTGCGCAAATTTGTTGTTGATGATGTCGTGCAGCACGACACCGCCCCAGGCGTGCACCGCCTGGTTCACGTCTTCACGCGCGCCCAGGCTGGTGATAACGATCGGCACCTTGTATTTGGCGCAAACCTGCATGTCGTGCTCCAGCCGATCGTTACTTTTATGCACGATCTGGTTGATGGCGAACGGCGCTGCAGGTTGCTCCGGGTGTGCCTTGTCCCAGGCGGCCAGGGTTTCGGTGATCTCGGCCAGCCATTCGTCCAGCTGCTCGGCAGGGCGAGCGTTGAGCGAGGGCATGGAGCCCACGATACCGGCCTTGCACTGCTCGATGACCAGCTGGGGGTTGCTGATGATGAACAGAGGCGAGCCGATGACAGGCAACGAGAGCTTTTGCAGAACCGGGGGCAGCTTGGACATGGCAACTTTCCTGGAATCAAAGATTTGAATAAAATTGGCCTCTAGCGCTTTATTGATAAGCGCCATTAGCTACAATTTTAATAGCGAACAACCTGCCCTGCAGGCGGCCATCGCTGCACGTCTCAGAACGATTCCAGCGCGAGATCGGTCACACTGGCAGCGCCTTCAACGATGCTGTCGCGCAGGCCCGGCGCCTTGACGAGCAGGTGCTCGGCGTAGAACTGTGCCGTGGTGATTTTTGCGCGCATGAACGACTCTTGCTGTCCCTTGTGCAACAGGTCCTGGGCCACCAGCAGGGATCGGCCCAGTTGCCAGCCCGCCACCAAATTGCCCGCCAGCATCAGGTAAGGCACGCTGCCGGCAAAAACGGCGTTGGGCGACGTCTTGGTGCCACCGCACACAAAATCCACCACGTCGAGGTAGGCCTTGCGCGCGGTTTCCAGGCGGGCGGCCATGGAGAGCGCCGCAGCGGTACCGCTGGCACGCAACTGGCCTTCCGTCGATTCAATCTGCGCAGCGATGGCGCGGGCCGACTGGCCGCCATCGCGCGCCGTCTTGCGGCCCACGAGGTCATTGGCCTGGATGGCGGTTGTACCTTCGTAGATGGTCAAAATCTTGGCGTCTCGGTAGTACTGCGCCGCACCGGTTTCCTCGATGAAACCCATGCCGCCATGCACCTGCACGCCCAGGCTCGCCACCTCGATACTCATCTCGGTGCTGTAGCCCTTGACCAGTGGCACCATGAACTCATAAAAGAGAGCGTTCTGCTTGCGCACCTCGGCATCCGGGTGGTGGTGCGCTGCGTCGTAGGCCGCTGCCGCTGTGCTCG
>JAUYGP010000737.1 GCA_030690515.1 Giesbergeria sp. | reverse complement strand
CGACGGCGTGGTGCTCACGCTGGAGCGCCTGACGCGCGAGCTGGCCGACAACACTGAGTTGTTCGAAATGAGCCGCGACGAAGACGACGAGGCAGGGCTACTCACGATCGAGCAGGAAGCCGCCAAGCTGAGCCCGGATATTGAGGAACTCGAATTCCGCCGCATGTTCCGCCACGAGGCCGATCCGCTCAACTGCTACCTCGACATCCAGGCCGGCGCAGGCGGCACCGAAGCCTGCGACTGGGCCAGCATGCTGCTGCGCCAGTACCTGCGCTACGCCGAACGCAAGGGTTTCAAGACCAGCGTGGATGACGAGACGCCGGGCGATGTCGCCGGCATCAAGGGTGCGACCATCCGCATCGAAGGCGAATACGCCTACGGCCTGCTGCGCACCGAAACCGGCGTGCACCGCCTGGTCCGCAAAAGCCCGTTCGACAGCTCGGGGGGCCGCCACACCAGCTTTGCCAGCGTGTTCGTCTACCCCGATATTGATGACTCGATCGAGATCAATATCAACCCGGCCGACGTGCGCACCGACACCTACCGCGCCAGCGGCGCCGGTGGCCAGCACATCAACAAGACCGACTCGGCGGTGCGCCTGACGCACATGCCCACCGGCATCGTGGTGCAATGCCAGGACGGCCGCAGCCAGCACGGCAACCGTGATATTGCATGGCAGCGCCTGCGCTCCAAGCTCTACGACTTCGAGATGCGCAAGCGCCAGGAAGAAGCGCAAAAACTCGAAGACACCAAGACCGATGTCGGCTGGGGCCACCAGATCCGTAGCTACGTGCTGGACAACAGCCGTATCAAGGACCTGCGCACCAACGTCGAAATCTCCGCCACACAGAAAGTGTTGGACGGCGACCTCGACGCCTTCATCGAAGCCTCGCTCAAGCAAGGCCTATAAGGAAACCACATGCCCTCAATGCGTGACGGACAGGCCCCGGCCACCGCCATCCACCGTGCCGACTACCAGGCCCCGGCCTGGTGGATCGACAGCGTGGAACTCACCTTCGACCTCGACCCCGCCAAGACCCGCGTCCTGAACAAAATGCGCGTGCGCCGCAACCCCGATGTGGCTGCGCAGCCGCTGCGCCTGCAGGGCGAAGAGCTGAACCTCTCGCGCGTGCTGGTGGGCGGCGCGGGTACATCGTTCAAGATGGACGGCGGTGATCTGGTGCTCGAACACCTGCCAGAAGGCCCCACGCCGGTCGAACTGGAGATCTTCACCACCTGCGCGCCCGAGAAGAACACCCAGCTCATGGGCCTGTACGTGAGCCAGGGCACGTTCTTCACGCAGTGCGAGGCCGAGGGTTTTCGCCGCATCACCTACTTCCTCGACCGGCCTGACGTGATGGCCAGCTACAGCGTGCTGCTGCGCGCCAACAAGGCGCTGTACCCGGTGCTGCTGTCTAACGGCAACCTGGTCGAGCAGGGCGCACTCGACGGCGGGCGCCACTGTGCCAAGTGGGTCGATCCGCACAAGAAGCCGTGCTACCTGTTCGCCCTGGTGGCAGGCAAGCTCGTGGCACGCCAGCAGCGCATCACATCGCGCGCGGGCAACGAGCACCTCCTTGAGGTCTACGTGCGCCGGGGCGACCTGGGCAAAACCGAGCACGCCATGAATTCCCTCATGGCCAGCGTGGCCTGGGACGAAGCGCGCTTTGGCCTGTCGCTCGACCTGGAGCGTTTCATGATCGTCGCCACCAGCGACTTCAACATGGGCGCCATGGAAAACAAAGGCCTGAACATCTTCAATACGAAGTACGTTCTGGCCAGCGAGGCCACGGCCACCGATGCCGATTTTTCCCACATCGAAAGCGTGGTGGGCCACGAGTATTTCCACAACTGGACGGGCAACCGCATCACCTGCCGCGACTGGTTCCAGCTCAGCCTGAAGGAAGGCCTCACCGTCTTTCGCGACCAGGAATTTTCCATGGACATGGCGGGCAGCCCCTCGGCCCGCGCCGTCAAGCGCATCGAGGATGTGCGCGTGCTGCGCACGGCCCAGTTCCCCGAAGACGCAGGCCCCATGGCCCACCCGGTGCGGCCCGACAGCTACGTCGAAATCAACAACTTCTACACCGTCACCATCTACGAAAAAGGTGCCGAGGTGGTGCGCATGATGCACAACCTGGTCGGGCGCGACGGCTTTGCGCGCGGCATGAAGCTGTATTTCGAACGCCATGACGGCCAGGCCGTCACCTGCGACGATTTTGCAAGCGCCATCGCCGACGCCAACCCCACCAGCGACCTGGCACGCCTGCTGCCCCAGTTCAAGCACTGGTACAGCCAGGCCGGTACGCCCCATGTGCACGCCGCAGGCCAGTACGACGCGCAGTCGCGCAGCTACACGCTCACGCTCACGCAAAGCTGCGCCCCCACTGCTGGCCAACCGGACAAGGCGCCCTTTGTCATCCCGGTGGAGCTGGGCCTGCTCGCACAGGATGGCCGCGCCCTGCCCTTGCAGTTGGCGGAAGAGGACGCCCCTGGCGCACCCACGCGCACGGTGGTGCTGGGCGAACCAAGCCTGTCGCTGACGTTTGTCAATGTCGACAGCGCCCCTGTGCCCTCGCTGCTGCGGTCTTTCAGCGCCCCGGTGGTGCTGGACTACGACTACAGCGACCAAGACCTGCTCACCCTGCTGGCGCACGACAGCGACGCTTTCAACCGCTGGGAGGCCGGTCAACGCCTGGCATTGCGCATAGCTATCAATACGATAGCTGATAGCGCAATATCCATCAGCGCCAACGGCAAAATTGATCAAACTTTTCTACCCGACAGCTTTGTTCAGGCCATGCGTGGCGTGCTGCGCCACCCGCAACTCGACGCGGCCTTCAAGGAACTGGCGCTCGCGCTGCCGTCCGAGACCTACATCGCCGAGCAGCTCGACGTAGTGAATCCCCAGCGCGTGCACGCGGTGCGCGAAGCCATGCGCCTGCAACTGGCCCTTGCGCTGCACGACGACTGGCAAGGGGTCTATGCACAGCACGAATGCAACGGCGCGTACCAGCCCGACGCCCTCTCCAGCGGACGCCGCGCCCTCACCGGCATGGCCCTGTCCATGTTGTGCCTGGCGGCACAGCACACGGGCGACACGGTCTGGCCCGGCAAGACGCTGCAGCGCTTCAAGGATGCGGGCAACATGACCGACCGCTTCAACGCCCTCAGCGCCCTGGTAGGCAGCGGCCACGCCCTGGCGGCGCCCGCGCTGGCGCGCTTTCATGCACAGTTCAAGGACGAGCCACTGGTCATCGACAAATGGTTCGCGCTGCAGGCGGGCTGCCCCGACCGTGGCGGCCACGTGCTGCCCATCGTGCGCCAGCTCATGCAGCACCCCGACTTCAGCCTGAAAAACCCCAACCGAGCGCGCAGCCTGGTGTTCAGCTACTGCAGCGCCAACCCCGGCGCCTTCCACCGGCAGGACGCCGCTGGCTACGTGTTCTGGAGCGAGCGCGTCATCGAGCTCGACGCAATCAACCCCCAGGTGGCCGCCCGCCTGGCACGCGCCATGGATCGCTGGAAAAAACTGGCCGAACCCTGGCGCACTGCAGCCCGCGAGGCCATCGCCCGCGTCGCCGCCCGCGAAACCCGGAGCAACGATGTGCGCGAAGTCATCACCCGCGCATTGGCCGAATAAGGAGAACCCCATGGCAAAACGAGTCAGCCTGACACGCTACCTGGTCGAACAACAACGGGTGGACGGGCTCATCCCCGGCCAGCTGCGCCTGCTGCTGGAAGTGGTGGCACGTGCCTGCAAAGGCATCAGCCAAGCCGTCAACAAAGGCGCCCTGGGCGGTGTACTGGGCAGCGCCGACAGCGAAAACGTACAAGGCGAAGTACAAAAAAAGCTCGACATCATCGCCAATGAGGTACTGATCGAGGCGAACGAATGGGGCGGGCATCTGGCGGGCATGGCCTCCGAAGAGATGGACGCCATCTACGTCGTGCCCAACCGCTACCCCAAGGGCGAATACCTGCTGCTGTTCGATCCCCTGGACGGTTCGAGCAACATCGACGTGAACGTGAGCATCGGCACCATCTTCAGCGTGCTGCGCATGCCCGAGGACGACCGGGGCGTGGACGAAGGCGACTTCCTCCAGAATGGCGCACAACAAGTGGCCGCAGGCTATTGCGTCTATGGCCCACAGACCACACTGGTACTGACCGTGGGCGACGGTGTAGCCATGTTCACCCTCGACCGCGAGCAGGGCTCGTTTGTGCTCACCCAGGAAAACGTGCGCATCCCCTCTGACACGCAAGAATTTGCCATCAACATGAGCAACATGCGCCACTGGGACGAACCTGTACGCCGCTATATCGACGAATGCCTGCAAGGCCGTGACGGCCCACGCGAAAAGGACTTCAACATGCGCTGGATTGCCAGCATGGTGGCCGACGTGCACCGCATCATGACGCGCGGCGGCATCTTCATGTACCCCTGGGACAAGCGCGAGCCCAACAAACCCGGCAAGCTGCGCCTGATGTACGAAGCCAACCCCATGGCCTGGCTCATCGAACAGGCCGGCGGCGCCGCCACCAACGGGCGCCAGCGCATCCTGGACATCCAGCCCACCCAGCTTCATGAGCGCGTAAGCGTCATCCTTGGTTCAAAAAATGAGGTTGAACGCGTAACCAGCTACCATTCAACGCTATAATTCGAGGCTAAGCCGGTGTAGCTCAGTCGGTAGAGCAGCTCATTCGTAATGAGAAGGTCGGGTGTTCGATTCATCTCTCCGGCACCAAATGAAAGCCCCTGATTCGCAAGAGTCGGGGGCTTTTTTCATGGGGTCAGGATATATGCCCGAGGGGACATATTCAGGTGCCGTCTGGGCAGATTGAATCGGATTGCGCAGAGGCAGCCCCAAGTCGAGGCCTTATTGAAGCCGGCCTGCCCACCCTTTCCGCCGCGCCAGACCCAATTCAGAAATCCAGTGGTTCTGGCGGAAATTCTTCCCCATGTGGGTTGTCCGTGGGGGATAGATCGCCTTCCATCGCACGGCGTTTGCGATTGACGTGGTAGGCCGACATCACCTGGTGCGCCACCATGTCCAGGCTGGGGCGGGTGTTGCCTTGCTTATCCGTCCAGACGCGGGGCGTGAGGGTCCCGGCAAGGGACACGCTGTCACCATCGGCCAGGGCACCCAGTGCGGCGCAGGACGCGGCATCGAAGGCGATGACATTGACGAA
Organism: Giesbergeria sp.; assembly: GCA_030690515.1. GTDB lineage: Bacteria > Pseudomonadota > Gammaproteobacteria > Burkholderiales > Burkholderiaceae_C > Simplicispira. The sequence continues at coordinate 1,667 of JAUYGP010000737.1, read as the reverse complement.
CAGGTTTTCGCCATCGTTACTGGTGGCGCGCACGCGGGCTACCGTGAAGGTTTTTCCTGCCTTGTCTGTGCGTTCGGCGGCCTGTCCGTACAGTCGGCCTGCAATCAATCCGTCAATCATGTTGGTTCCTTACCCGGTTGGGCGCTGTGGTTGTTGGCGCATGCTGCAGTGCCTGCACATGGACGCCTTGCGCCTTCCAGGTAGCCATGGTTTTTTTCAAGTGAAGGGCGCACTGCGCGCAGCACAGGCGCCACACCATAGCAGTGACTTGGCTTGGCTCCCGTCTTGCTGGGAGCAGACCCCCACACCGTACCAGCAAAAAGCCTGGCCATTATTTCCAGTGATGACGGTGTGTTGCGTATCCCGCATTGCACCGGTCACAGAAGCGGGGCCTCTTACATGTTGCTCATGTGTCCATGCTGATCTTGCCGACCCAGGTTTGCCATACCCCTCACTCGCTTTTCGCCACTGCGGGCAGCGACATTAATTTCATGTTGAGGGGAATACCAGATTTATCTCGTATAGACGCCATCATCCGAAAGGCCGACGCCTGAACGCGATCCGGAAGGCGAACAAAATTATTTTCTTGCACCAGCGTGTCCCCGTTAAAAAATGACCAAAGAATAAATTGAAGCGCGGCTGCGGTTTGCTCTGCATTTTTTGCCATTCTGGGGAAAACAACGAAAGTCCCCATAGTGATTGGCCATGCACCTTTACCTGGCTTGCTGGTCAAGGTGGTGTGAAATTTCCCTTTCGTGGACCATTCACTATTTTTCAAAGCATGTTTAAATGAATCAAGCGAAGGTTTTACATAAAACCCATCAGCATTCTTCATTTGAATCGCCGTGAGCCCATATTCTGCAACATAACCATAATCAACATAGCCAATCGCCCCTACAGTGTCTCGTACTGCCTTTGATACACCATCACTGCCCTTGAACGCAGCAAATCCATCCGGCCATTGGATGGTGGTTTTGACGCCATAGGTGGATTTCCATTTTTGGCTGATTTTTGCCAAATAATCAGCAAAATTGTAAGTTGTCCCAGACCCATCTGCCCGCACGACGACTTTGATAGCCAAGTCTGGAAGCACGATCTCTGGATTCAATTCGGCGATTTCAGAGGCATTCCAACGGTTGACCTCTCCCATAAAGATACGACCCAGAACATCTCCTGTCAGGCGAAGCTGTCCATTCTGTATCCTGGGCAAATTGACGATGGGACTGATGCCCGTGATCGCAACCGGGAAGACAACCAAATCACTATTAATCAAATCTTCTTCGCGGGGGTGCACATCCGTCGCACCAAATCCAACTGCATTTTGCTGGATTTTTTTCATGCCAGCGCTGGATCCTATTGAATCATATTCAACGTTAGCACCTGTCGCCCTTGAATACGATTTTGCCCAAGTTCTATAAATAGGTGCAGCAGCTGAGGAACCTGCGCCAGTGGCAGTTTCTGCCTTAACAAAATTTATCTGGAATGTGCATGCGACAACACCACACAAAACAACCCAACGAACAAATTTTGTATTGTATTTATATTTCATAATATTTTAAATCAATCATCAAAAGACCTCGCACCACTGATTTCCTGACAATCATTCCACAAAAAATCTGCTTTTTTACAATCACCTACTAGAGTTTTGTTTTGGTCTGTTTTCACAA
>JAUYGP010000720.1 GCA_030690515.1 Giesbergeria sp. | reverse complement strand
CTATGAGCGTCCAGAAAACCTCCGCTGCGTTGGCGGCCAAGCGGATACTGATCGGCAAGCCCGGTCTCGACGGCCACGACATCGGCGCGAAGATCATTGCACTGACGCTGCGCAACGCCGGCGCGGAAGTGATCTACACCGGTCTGCGCCGCAGCCCGCTGCAGATCGCCCAGGTCGCGGTAGACGAAGGTGTCGATGCGGTCGGCCTGAGCATCCTGTCGGGCAGCCACAAGAAACTCGTTGCCGATGTCATCGGGCAACTGCGCGAGCTCAAGGCGCACGGCATCAAGGTCTTTGTCGGCGGCACCATCCCGGCCGAAGACCAGGCCTATCTGCGCGAGTTGGGCGTGTCGGCGGTCTTCACCGCCGACATGTCCCTGGAAGCCGTCGTCGATTCGTTGGCGAAGAGTCTGGCATGAGCGCGCCACTTGCGGGCATCCGGATCATCGAGGTGGGCCACATGCTCGCGGGTCCGTACTGCGGCCTGATGCTGGCCGACATGGGCGCCGAGGTCATCAAGATCGAAACGCCCGAAGGCGACATCGGCCGCACCGTCAGCCCGCACTTCGTGGGTCCGCACAACGCCTACTTCGCAAGCCTGAACCGCAACAAGAAGAGCGTCGTGCTCGACCTGGCCAGCGACGAGGGGCTGGCGGCGCTGGGCCGCATCGTCGAGACCTCGCACGCGCTGGTGACGAACCTGCGGCCCTCGGCGATTCGCAAGCTCGGCCTCACCTACGACACGCTGCGCAACTGGAACGAGCGCCTGGTCTGCGTGGCCTTGACGGGCTACGGTCTTGATGGGCCGTATGCGGACAACCCGGCCTACGACTACGTCATTCAGGCCATGACCGGCGTGATGGCCTTGACGGGCGACCCGCAGGCGCCGCCCACCAAGGCCGGTTACTCCGCTGTCGACAACTCGGCGGGCCTGGTGGCGGCCGTGGGCTTGCTGGCCAAGATCGTGCAGGGCACGGGCGGCCAGGTCGACGTCGCGATGTACGACGTGATGCTCTCGCAGCTCAACTACCTCGCAGGCGCCGCGCTCAATGCCGGCGAGACCATCGAACGCCTAGCGGATTCCTCTCACCCCTACGTGGTACCCGCGCAGATATTCCCGACCACCGATGGCTGGCTCACGCTGTTCATCACCCACGACAAATTCTGGAAGACGTTCTGCGACGAGATCGGCCACCCCGAGTGGGCGGTGGATCGCAAGTTCGCCACCATGGCCGGGCGCCGGACGCACCGGGTCGAGGTCATCGCCGCCATTTCGACGGTGCTGCACCAGGCCTCGGCGGCCGAGTGGGTGCGCCGCCTGGGCCCGCTGGGCATCGTGGTGGCCGAAGTCGGCACGCTGAACGCGGCACTGCGCAGCGACATCGCCGCCGCGCGCGCGCTGATCGTGCCCCTTGGCGACGGCAGCTTGCCCCTGCAGGCGGTGGCGTGCCCGATCCGATTCCAGGGTTTCACTCCGGTCTACGGCTTGCCGCCTCTGCTCGACGAGCACGGCGACGCGGTGCTGGGAAGGGTCGCGACGTGAGCACGCCGCCGCCGCTGGACCGATGGGCGCTGAGCCGCGCGCTGACGCGCATGGCCAACGCGAGCACGGCGGAGCTGGCGCGGTCCGCGCCGTGCGTTGGGCCGGCGCGCGCGGCCCACCGGATCGGCGTCACCGGGGCACCGGGGGCGGGCAAGAGCACGTTGGTCGGACACCTGGCGCTCGAACGCCTGGCGAACGGTCGGCTGGGCGTGTTGGCGGTCGATCCGAGCAGCCCGAAGAGTGGCGGTGCGATCTTGGGCGACCGTGTTCGCATGGACGACCTGGCCGGGTCGACGGAGCTCTACATCCGCTCGCTGGGTTCGCGCCGTACCTCCGATGGTCTGGCCGACAACCTGCCCGAGATGCTGGACATCATGGACACGTTCGGATTTGACGAAGTGGTGCTCGAAACGGTGGGCGTCGGCCAGGCAGAGTACGCGGTGCGCGCGCAGGTGGACACGCTGGTCCTGGTGCTGCTGCCCGAGAGCGGTGACACGGTGCAGGCCATGAAGGCCGGGATCATGGAGATGGCCGACATCTTCGTGGTCAACAAGTCGGACCTCCCAGGCGCGCAACGCATAGCCACCGACATCCAGCGCATCGCCGCGGTGACCCAGCGCGCCGCAGGCGCGTGGCGCGCGCCGATCCTGCTGACCTCGTCCTCGCAACCGGACTCGATCCGCGCGCTCTCCGAAACGATCGATCTGCACCGGACTTGGCGCAACGCCGACCCGCAGAGGCGGCAGCACCTGCGCGCGCAACGCGCCCGCTACCGCCTCAGGCGCCTGCTGGAGATGCACGTCGCTGAAGCGATCACGGCTCAGTCCGACGAATTTTTCGACATCCCGCGAGAGCAGCAGCTGGCGACGGTGATGGGCGCTATGCGCATGGCATTCGATCCCTGACCCTCCAAGGAACGGCCATGTCCACATGTCTTCTTTCGTCGGCACAGGGCGCCCCGCACCAGGGAAGCCATGCGCGGGCGTTCGATACCCGTGCCTCGGGTCCGGGACCGCCGCGCCAGCCGGTTGGTCGATGGAAAAGGATCGTTGGAATCAAACACCAGGAGACAAATATGAGCAATTCTTCCCAGAGCACCTTCTTCAAGAAAATGCCGCGCCGGCACCTCTGCACCGCGGTGGCGGGCGCGGTGATGGCCATCGCTTGCCGATGACGCCGGTGCCGGGGCTGCAGGTGATGACACCGTCGAAGGAATGGCTCAAGGTCAGCTATGTCAAAGGCGCGCTGATCGTGAACACCGGGCAGGTCTTGAACCGCCTGTCCAACGACCGTTTCATCGCCACGCCCCACCGTGTCGTCAACCCGCCGATGAAGCGCTACGCACTGACCTTCTTCTTCTACCCGGACGACGACGCCAACGTGGGACCGATCCCGGCGTGCATCGGCCCAGGCGAGAAGGCGAAGTACGACTCGCGCTCCTTCTACGACTTCTTCGTGCCCTACCTGGACGACCTCTACCACTACAACGACGCCAACTTCATGAAAGAAGTCGAGCCTGAAGGGGTGACCTCGAAGGGTTGAGGGACCGTCATCGGTGAAGGCATGTCGCCCGCACGGGCCGGACCCGCGGCGGACGCCATGCCATGGGGCCAACTTGAAGGAGCAATGCGTGAGCAAACTGTTGATCGACGGTGAGTGGGTCGATGCACTCGAGGGCGACACCATCGACGTCATCGATCCCTGCAGCGGGCAGGTGTTTGAAAAAATTGCGAGAGGCCGGGCTGCGGATGTCGACCTCGCGGTGGCTGCGGCGCGCCGCGCGCTGCATGGACCCTGGGGGCGCATGACCGCCACGGAGCGCGGACGCATCATGCAGCGTCTGGGGCAGCTCATCCTGGAACACGGCGAGGAACTGGCGCAGGTGGAAGCCCGCGATACCGGCAAGCCCATGTCCGTGGCCCGCGCGGACGCCAAGGCGGTGGCACGTTATTTCGAGTTCTACGGCGGTGCGGCCGATAAGGTGCACGGCCAGACCATTCCCTACCTGAATGGCTACAACGTGAGCGTCGTGCGCATTCCCCACGGCGTCACGGCCCACATCATTCCGTGGAACTACCCCGCGCAGATGATGGGGCGCACGCTCGCCCCCGCGCTGGCCATGGGCAACGCGGCGGTGGTCAAACCCTCCGAGGACGCGTGCCTGAGCGCCTTGAAGCTCGCCGAACTGGCCATGCTCGCGGGGTTGCCACCGGGTGCGCTGAACATTGTGACCGGCTATGGCACCGAGGCCGTGCGGCGCTGACGGCGCACCCGGACATCAACTTCGCGACGTTCACGGGCTCGCCCGAGGTCGGCGCGCAGGTGCAGCAATCCACCGCGCGCCACCATGTGCCCTGTGTGCTCGAACTCGGGGGAAAATCGCCCCAGATCGTTTTCGATGATGCCGACCTAGCCAAGGCCGCGCCCATCATCGTGCGGGCCCTGGTCCAGAACGCCGGCCAGACCTGCTCCGCCGGCAGCCGCCTGCTCGTGCAGGAAGGCATCTACGACCGCTTCGTCGCGACGATCGCCGCCAGCTTCGAGGCGCTGAAGGTCGGGGCGCCGGAGATGGACCTCGACTGCGGTCCGTTGATCAACGCCCGGCACCACCAGCGCGTGAACGCCTTCATCGCCGACGCCGTCGCCATGGGTGTGCCCAAATTGGCCGAAGGCAGCCTGGCGCCCGGGATTTCCGGCGAAGGCTTCTTCGTCAAACCCGTGCTGTTCGGCCCGGTGCCGCGCAATCACCGCCTGGCATGCCAGGAAGTGTTCGGCCCGGTGCTGTCGGTCATGCCGTTCAAGGACGAGGACGACGCGGTGCAACTGGCCAATGCCACGGAGTACGGCCTCGTCGCAGGCATCTGGACGGAGAACGGCAGCCGCCAGGCGCGCATGGCGCAGCGCATCGCAAGCGGACAGGTTTTTATCAATTGCTACGGCGCGGGCGGGGGTGTCGAGCTGCCGTTCGGCGGCGTCAAGAAAAGCGGTTATGGCCGCGAGAAAGGGCTGCTCGCTCTGGAAGAGATGAGCACCACCAAGACCATTGTTCAGCACTACGAATAAGGAAGACAACCATGTCCAGATTGAGCAACAAGATCGCGATCGTCACCGGCGCAGGCAGCGGATTCGGCGCAGCGATCGCGCGGGCCTACATCAAGGAGAACGCGAAGGTGATTCTTGCGGACGTCAACCTCGAAGCGGCGCGCGGGATCGCCGCTGAACTGGGCGACAACGCGAGCGCCGTGGCGTGCGACGTGACCCAGTTCGACCAGGTGCAGGCCATGGTCCGCCATTGCGTGGAACGCTTCGGTGTGCCCAGCATCGTGGTCAACAACGCGGGCACCACGCACCGCAACCAGTCGATGCTGGAGGTCGACGAAGAGACCATCGATCGCGTGTTCGCGGTCAATGTGAAATCGATTTACCACATGACACGCGCGGTGGTCCCGTTGATGAGAGAGAAGAAGGACGGGGTGATCATCAACGTGGGCTCCGTTGGCGGCATCCGCCCGCGCCCCGGCCTCACCTGGTACAACAGCTCGAAGGGAGCCGTGAAAGTGATGACAAAATCCATGGCCATCGAGCTGGCGCCCGATGGCATCCGCGTCAACCTCATTTCTCCGGTCATGGCGCCCACGGGCCTGCTGAAGGACTTCATGGGTGTGGCTGACACCGCCGAGAACCGGGCGCGCTTTGTTTCGACGATTCCCCTGGGCAGGATGTGCGACCCGGTCGACGTGGCGAACACAGCGACGTTCCTGGCCAGCGAGGATGCGCGCTTCCTGACCGGCATCGAGATGCCGGTGGACGGCGGACGTTCCATCTGACGGCGGCCCGGCATGCACGTCGCTTCTCCCTGGCATCCGGGTGATCGCGCAACATGAGCGACATCATTCTTGAGACACGCCAGCTCACCAAGGAATTCAAGGGCTTCACAGCCGTCAGCCAGGTGAATCTGTCGGTCGTGCGTGGGACCATCCACGCACTGATCGGCCCCAACGGCGCCGGCAAGACCACCTGCTTCAACCTGCTGACGAAGTTCCTCGAGCCGACCTCGGGCACGATCCTTTTCAACGGACTGGACATCACGCGCGAGCAACCGGCGCAGATCGCGCGCCGCGGCATCATCCGCTCGTTCCAGATCTCGGCTGTTTTCCCGCATCTGACGCTGCTGGAAAACGTGCGCCTGGGCCTGCAGCGCGCGCTGGGCACCACCTTCCATTTCTGGAAGAGCGAGACATCGCTCAAGCCGCTCGATGCGCGTGCCCATGCGCTGCTGGCCGAAGTCGGCCTGGAGGACTTGGCCGACGAGCTCACCGTGAACCTGCCCTACGGTCGCAAGCGCGCCCTGGAGATCGCAACCACGCTGGCGATGGAGCCCGAGTTGATGCTGCTCGACGAGCCCACGCAGGGCATGGGTCATGAGGATGTGCACCGGGTCGCCGAACTCATCAAGCGCGTGTCGGCGGGCCGCACCATCCTGATGGTAGAACACAACATGGGGGTGGTCTCGAACATCGCGGACACGATCACCGTGCTGCAACGCGGCGCAGTGCTGGCCGAGGGGTCGTACGCCGAGGTTTCGAACAATCCCGCCGTGATGGAGGCCTACATGGGCACCACCGACGGCCAACTCCAGGGAGCGTACAGATGAGCGCACCGGCACTGGAGATCAAGAACCTGCAAGCCTGGTACGGCGAATCGCATGTGCTGCATGGCGTCGATATGGTGGTGCAACCAGGCGAGGTGGTCACCCTGCTGGGTCGCAACGGCGCTGGCCGCACCTCCACGCTGCGCGCTATCCTGGGGTTGACCGGTTCGCGCAAAGGCTCCATCAAAAGCAACGGGCACGAACTCATTCACCTGCCCACGCATCGCATCGCGCGCCCCGGTATCGGCTACTGCCCTGAGGAGCGTGGCATCTTCGCCAGCCTGTCGTGCGAGGAAAACCTGATGCTTCCGCCCACGCTCAAGGACTCGGACAAAGGCATGTCGGTGGCCGACATCTACGAGATGTTTCCCAACCTGGCCGAGCGCCGCCACAGCCAGGGCACGCGCCTCTCGGGCGGCGAGCAGCAGATGCTGGCCGTGGCCCGCATCCTGCGCACGGGGGCCAACCTACTGCTGCTCGATGAAATCTCCGAAGGCCTCGCGCCCGTGATCGTGCAGGCCCTGGCCCGCATGATCAAGATGCTCAAAAGCAAGGGCTTCACCGTGGTCATGGTGGAGCAGAACTTCCACTTCGCGGCGCCGCTGGCCGACCGCTTCTACGTCATGGAACACGGTTGCATGGTCGAGACCTTCGGCGCCGCCGAGCTGGACGCCAAGATGCCGGTGCTCAACGAATTGCTGGGGGTATAGAACACCGTGGGTATCTTCAATCTGCCGAATTTGCCGTTCCCGGCCCTGTTGAGCCAGCTCCTCCTGGGGCTGGTTAACGGGTCGTTCTACGCGATCCTTAGCCTCGGCCTCGCCGTGATCTTCGGACTGCTCAACGTTATCAACTTCGCACACGGCGCGCTGTTCATGATGGGCGCGGTGCTGACCTGGATGGGGCTGAATTACTTCAATATCAGCTACTGGGCGATGCTGGTGCTGGCGCCGGTCATCGCGGGCCTGTTCGGCATGCTCACCGAGCGTCTACTGCTGCGCTGGATCTACAAGCTCGACCACCTCTACGGTCTCTTGTTGACGCTCGGGATCACGCTGCTGATCGAGGGCGTGTTCCGCTCGGTCTATGGCGTCTCGGGCCTGCCCTACGACACGCCTGACGCGCTGCAGGGTGCGACCGACCTGGGCTTCATGATCCTGCCCAACTACCGCGCCTGGGTGGTGGTGGCCTCGCTGAGCATCTGCTTCACGACTTGGTTCGTGATTGAGAAGACCCGGCTCGGCGCTTACCTGCGCGCCGGCACCGAGAACCCGCGGCTGGTGGAGGCCTTCGGCGTCAACGTACCGCTGATGATCACGCTCACCTATGGCTTCGGCGTCGCACTCGCGGCCTTTGCGGGTGTGCTAGCCGCGCCGGTGATCCAGGTGTCGCCATTGATGGGGCAAAACCTGATCATCGTCGTGTTCGCGATCGTCGTGATCGGTGGCATGGGTTCGATCATGGGCGCGATCCTGACCGGGCTCGGGCTCGGTGTCATCGAAGGCCTGACCAAGGTGGTCTATCCCGAAGCCTCGTCGACGGTCGTCTTCGTGGTCATGGTGATCGTGCTGCTCATCCGACCGACCGGCCTGTTCGGCAAAGAGAAATGACACGGAACCGATGCACAGAGCCATGAGAAAAATCACACCCGTTGTCTACGTGCTATTGCTGATAGCGCTTGTCGTGGCACCCTTCGTCGGCGCTTACCCGGTGTTCGTGATGAAGCTGATGTGCTTCGCGCTGTTCGCCTCGGCCTTCAACCTGCTACTTGGTTATACCGGTCTGCTGTCCTTCGGCCACGCGGCCTTTCTCGGCGGCTCGGCCTACGTGGCAGGCCATGCGATGAAGGTCTGGGGCCTGACGCCCGAACTCGGCCTGGCCGCGGGCACGCTGGCCGGCGCCCTGCTCGGTTGGGTCTTCGGCCTGCTGGCCATCCGCCGCCAGGGGATCTACTTCGCGATGATCACGCTGGCGCTGGCGCAGATGGTGTTCTTCATAGCGCTCCAGGCCAAGTTCACCGGCGGCGAGGATGGTCTGCAAGGCGTGCCGCGCGGGCAGCTGTTCGGCCTGATCGACCTGCGCAACGACATCACGATGTACTACGTGTTGCTGGTGATCGTGGTCGCTTCCTTCCTGCTGATCGCGCGCACCGTGCGTTCGCCTTTTGGCCAGGTGCTCAAGGGCATCAAGGAGAACGAGCCGCGCGCTCTCTCGCTGGGCTACGACGTGAGCCGCTACAAGCTGCTGGCCTTCGTGATTTCGGCCGCGCTGTCGGGCCTCGCGGGCTCGCTCAAGACGCTGGTGCTGGGCTTTGCCACGCTGTCGGACGTGCACTGGAGCGCTTCGGGCCAGGTGATCCTGATGACGCTGGTCGGCGGCCTGGGCACGCTGTCGGGGCCGCTGCTCGGCGCCACCGTGGTGGTGGTGCTCGAGAACACGATCGGCGAGTTCGGCCGCCTGCTGGCGCGCCTCACGGGCATCGACTGGTTCAACACCCTGGGCGACTCGGTCACCATGGTCACGGGCCTGATCTTCGTGGTCTGCGTGCTGACCTTCCGGCGCGGGATCATGGGAGAGGTGATCAGCTTCGTACAGAGGTTGCGCGGCCTTCGAACGCGGGACGGCTGACCCCGGGCGATCCGGTGGCGCAGCGAGCGCTCAGGGGCTGATGGTCCTATGGTACGGTCGAATGTGGATCGCGTACTCGATCTTGGTCTTCAGGCATAGCTGCGGCAGTCTTCGATGGTCTTGCCGTGGTTGGGCAGGCTGCCCGGTTTCACCACCTCGACCTGGCCGCGCAATTTGGTCACATCGCGCACTGCGGTCTCGATGCGCTCGCGCAGGTCGCCGTCCACCTCGCTGGCCTCGACCTGCAGGCACATCTGGTCGTTGGCCATTTCGCCGCTGACCACCAGCCGGGCCTTCTGCACCTGCGGGTAGCGCCTGGCGATGTCGGCCACCTGAGAGGGGTGCACGAACATGCCGCGCACCTTGGTTGTCTGGTCGGCGCGGCCCATCCAGCCCTTGATGCGCAGGGCCGTGCGGCCGGTCGGGCAGGCGCCGGGCAGGATGGCGGAGAGGTCGCCGGTGCCGAAGCGGATCAGCGGGTAGGCCGGGTTGAGCGTGGTGACCACCAGTTCGCCCACCTCGCCGTCGATCACCAGGCCCTCGCGCGCATGGATTTCGTACGCGACCAGGCCCAGGTCGGCGGTGGCGTAGTTCTGGTAGACCGCCACGCCGCGCTCGGCGAATCAGTCGCGCAGGCTGGGGGGGCAGGGCCTCGCCGTCCACCGCGGCCTTGCGCAGGCTGCCGATGTCGACGCCGTTGGCCTGTGCCTTTTCGACAAGGATGCGCAGGAAGCTGGGCGTGCCGGTGTAGGCCTCGGGCTTGAGGCCGGCAATCGCCTGCAGTTGCTGCTCGGTCTGGCCGGTGCCGGCCGGGAACACCGTGCAGCCGACCGCGTGCGCGCCGTACTTGAGGATGAAGGTGCCCGAGGTCATGTGGTAGCTGAAGGCGTTGTGCACCAGGTCGCCCGCGCGAAAGCCGGCCGCGTAGGGGCCGCGGCCGGCGCGCCAGTAGTCACGCGTGGCGCCCTCGGGTTCGTAGATCGGGCGGGGCCCGGCGCAGCGCCGAGAAACCACCGAAGGGATCGGTGGCGTGCGAGGTCTTCTGGCGTTCGAGCAGTTCGGTCTTGCGCGTGACGGGCAGACGCGTCAGCGCCGTTCGGCTGCTCACCGCCGATGCATCTACCCCGCGCGCAGGATCTCGGCAATGGCGGTGCTGTGCTGCTGGGCGAGCGCCACCTGGGTGGTCATCTCGCCCACCTGCTCGCGCTCGCGTTGTTCGGGCGGTCGGGTTTCCAGGGTGTCGAAGAATTCAGACTGTGCCATGGCTACAAATGTGTGAATGAAGTGACGGGGACAAGATAGGCCGCGGAACCGGCTGTGCCGGGCCGTAGGCCTCGCCCCCTTTGAGGGGGAAACGCGCCGGCGGCTGGTTACGCCAGCCACCTTTTCCGCCGCTTGTAGCTCTTGATGTCCTTGAACGACTTTCGTTCACCGCCACCCATGCCGAGGTAGAACTCCTTGACGTCCTCGTTGTTGCGCAGCTCGCTGGCCAGGCCGTCCATCACGATGCGACCCGACTCCATGATGTAGCCGTAGTCGGCGTATTTCAGCGCCATGTTGGTGTTCTGTTCGGCCAGCAGGAAGGTGACCTTCTCCTTCTGGTTCAGGTCCTTCACGATCTCGAACACCTCTTCGACGATCTGCGGGGCCAGGCCCATGGAGGGCTCGTCGAGCAGCACCACGCTGGGGTTGGCCATGAGGGCGCGGCCGATGGCGCACATCTGCTGCTCGCCGCCGGAGGTGTAGGCGGCCTGGCTGGTGCGCCGGGTCTTCAGGCGCGGGAAGTAGTTGTAGACCTTCTCCAGATTGCGCGCGATCTCGGCCTTGTCCTTGCGGGTGTAGGAGCCGGTCATGAGGTTTTCCTCGATGGTCAGGTGGGCGAAGCAGTGCCGTCCTTCCATTACCTGCACCACGCCGCGGTGCACGAGGTCGGAGGTGCTGAGGTTCTCGATGCGCTCACCGCGCAGCTCGATGCTGCCCTTGGTGACTTCGCCACGCTCGGCCTTCAAGAGGTTGGAGATGGCGCGCAGGGTGGTGGTCTTGCCCGCGCCGTTGCCGCCCAGGATGGCGGCGATCTTGCCTTCGGGCACGTTGAGCGAGACGCCCTTGAGCACGAGGATGACGTGGTTGTAGATGACCTCGATGCCGCTGACGTTGAGAACGATGTGGGGAGTCGTCATGGTGTGTTCCTTGGGAGCCATTCGAAAGACACGGCAAGCCGGTCTTTCGAAAGGCGGCTGGCGAACCAGCCGCGATCGATGATTCACACCCGCCACGAACGCGGTGCCCCTTTCAAGGGATACCAAGGGTCCGGCTCTGCCGGCCCCTTGGTGTCGCCCCCTTGAGGGGGTTGCGCGCAGCGCGGCGGGGGTGCCTCTTAGCTCTGGCAGTCCGCGCCGGTGCGGCGGGTCAGCTTCTTCTCTGCGGCGTACTTGTCGGCGGCCGCCTTAATCAGGGGATTGAGCACCGCAGGATCCGCATGCAGCCAGTCGGAACTCACCTCCCACTTGGACCCGTTCCACGTGTAGGCCCGCGCCGCCGAGGGACCCATGTGGTCCTTGCAGGTGGTGGCCAGGGGTTGCATCACATCCGCAATGCCGAGCTCTGCGAGACGCTTGTCGTCGATCTGCAGGTTCTCGTATCCCCATCGGGCCTGGGCGGGTGTCATCACTTGGCCCTTGCCAAACTTCTCCTGCGCACGGCGCACACCTTCCACCGCCACCATGGCGTTCATCAGGCCACGCATGTACAAGGCCTCGCCTACCTCTTCCTTCGGGCCGGAGCCCTGGCCCTTTGCGTGCAGCCTCTCACGCACCTCTTTGGCGATGGCGGAGTCAAACCCCGGGCCGGGCAACATGAGCACGGCGCTGTAGCCTGCAGCACCCGGCACTTCCTTCACATCGGAGTCGGAGCCGGACGGCCAGACACCGATCACATGGTCACGCGGGAAGCCGGTGGACTGCGCCTCTTTCAGCGCGGTGGAGTTCATCACACCCCAACCCCAGAGCAGCACGAAGTCCGGGCGCGCGCGGCGGATCTGTAACCATGCGGCCTTCTGGTCCACACCAGGATGCGACACCGGAATGGCGATCAATTCAAAGTCGTGCATCTTGG
>JAUYGP010000717.1 GCA_030690515.1 Giesbergeria sp. | reverse complement strand
AGGATCAGCACCTCGTCGCCATACAGGTGCCCAAAGCGGTCGTTCACCAGCTTGAAGTGGTCAATATCCACCACGGCCAGCCATTGCTGCATCGCATCGGGCTGTGCTTCGACGTCTTCTTCCATGGCGGCGATGGCTTGGGGCCGCTCGCCGGGTTCATTGGAGGTGAAGCGCGAGAACTGCTCGTCGAAGGTCTTGCGGTTGAACAGTCCGGTCAGCGCATCGCGTTCGCTGTAGTCCAGCAGGCTTTGGTAGTTCTGGTAGACGTGGAAGACGCTGGTAATGACGTCGAGCTTCTGAATAGAGAAGGGGCGCGACTGGATGATTTCAAGGCAGGAGGTAGCCTTGTCATGCATCCAGACGGGGAGCCACAGGCAATGGCGCCCCCGGCCCAGGGTTGCGGTGGCCCTGGGCGCGTTGGACGCGATGCATTCCTGCAAGGCGGGCAGTTCTGCAATGGGTTGGCGCGAGGGGTCCTGGGCCGCTTCGGTTTCGTTGGTCACCCATTTGCCGTCGCGCATCAAGGTGCCTGGGCGCACGAAGCATTCGTTGCCCAGCGTAAAAATATCCAGGGAGCGCACCTGTACGATGGAGCTCATCGACTGCAGCGTTGACAGCACCGACACCTCCAGCCGCAGGTGATCCCGGTGGCCGGTCATCTCAACCAAGTTGTGCAGAATGGGTTTCATGGGCTTGGTATGTCAGTCAATGGCCGACGGTCGCTGTCGAAACACCAGATCCCATACGCCATGTCCCAGGCGCAGACCACGGTTTTCAAACTTGGTCAGCGGGCGGTATTCGGGCTGTGGCGCAAACCCTTCAGCGGTGTTCACTAGCAAGGGCTCGGCGCTGAGTACCTGCAGCATCTGTTCGGCATAGGGTTGCCAGTCGGTGGCGCAATGGAGGTAGCCACCGGGTTTGAGCCGGGCTGCCAGTTTTGCGACCAAGGCCGGTTGGATCAAACGGCGCTTGTTGTGTTTTTTCTTGTGCCAGGGGTCGGGAAAGAAGATGTGCACGCCATCCAGGCTGGCGGGGGGCAGCATGTGATCCAGCACCTCAACGGCATCGTGCTGCACGATGCGGATATTGGTCTGGCCCTGTTCGCCGATGCGCTTGAGCAAGGCGCCCACGCCGGGTTCGTGCACTTCACAGCACAGGAAGTTGTCCTGCGGGCGCACGCGGGCAATGTGTGCCGTGGCCTCGCCCATGCCAAAACCGATTTCCAGCACCAGCGGCGCACTGCGGCCAAACAGGGCCGTAGCGTCCAGCAAAGCGGCGGTGTACGGAACGACAAAGCGCGGCCCCAGGTCTTCAAACGCTTTGGCCTGGCCGGTGGTGGTACGCCCGGCCCGGCGCACAAAGCTCTTGATGGTCTTGGGGTAGGGTACGTTGGAGGGCGCCGTGCCAGCAGGCAGCGACAAGGCAGCGGTCAGTGCAGCAGAGCTGCACGTGGCGCCGGAGGCGGGGGCGGTGGAATGCGGTACGGTCACAGTGCTAGATTGTAGAGAGGCATCCAGGCCTTGATCCACAGGGACAGGGCATCGCCCAGGCTTGTGTTGTCAGGATGCACCAAAGCCGGGAGTCCCAGCACGTTTGCGGCCGTTTGAAGGGCCTGGAGCGGGCTGTCGAGCACCAAAGGCGCCGCGCCATGCTGTTTGGAGAGTTTCTCTCCATCGGCGCCCCGCACCAGCGGTGTATGCAAATACTGCGGTGTGGGCAACTGCAAGGCCTGCTGCAGCAGGATCTGGCGGGGGGTGTTGTCTGCAAGGTCTTCGCCGCGCACCACATGGGTGACGGCCTGCGCGGCGTCGTCCACCACCACGGCCAGCTGGTAGGCCCACAGGCCATCGGCGCGGCGCAGCACGAAGTCGCCCACGCTGTGCTCCACGTCCTGCTGCTGGGGCCCCAGGCGCCGGTCGGTCCAGTGTAGGCAGTTATTTGCTATTGAAAATATAGCTTGTTGCGTTTTATGGACGGGCGCTAGAGCCTGTTTTTGTATAAATTTTGTAGTGGCAAAGCGCCACGAGCGCGCGGTGCGTCCCTGCAGGCCGTGGCGGCAGGTGCCGGGGTAGGGCCGTTCAATGTGGCGCTGGTGTGCGTGCCCGGCCGCGGCATGGGCCATTTCAATGTCCTTGCGTGAGCAGGCGCAGGGGTAGGCCAGCGTGCAGGCCAGAAGCTGGTCCAGGGCCTGTTGGTACAGCGCGCCCCCGCGGGATTGCCACCGTGGTGGCTCGTCGGGCACCAGGCCGCACGAGGCGAGCTGCGCCAGGATGTGTTCGGCCGCGCCGGGTATGCAGCGGGGGGTGTCCACATCTTCGATACGCACCAGCCAGCGGCCGCCCTGGCCGCCATTCCAGGCGCGTGCATCCAGCCAACTGGCCAGCGCCG
>JAUYGP010000709.1 GCA_030690515.1 Giesbergeria sp. | reverse complement strand
TTGTGCGTAATCGCCTCGTTGAGCTCGGGCGTGAGGTCACCCGAATTGCCGATGCAGGTGGTGCAGCCATAGCCGGCCAGCGCAAATCCCAATTTTTCCAGGTAAGGCAGCAGGCCCGCTTCGGTGAGGTACTCGGTCACGATGCGCGAGCCGGGCGCCAGCGAGGTCTTGATGTGCGGCTGCACTTTGAGCCCGGCCTCTACCGCCTTCTTGGCCAGCAGCCCGGCGGCCAGCAACACGCTGGGGTTGGAGGTGTTGGTGCAGCTTGTGATGGCGGCAATCAGCACGTCGCCATTGCCCACCGTGGGGTCGGTGCCCAGGGTTGGCAACACGGCCGGTGCATCGGCATGGGCCGTGGCCAGCGTCGGCTTGTTGCTTTCCATCTCGGCCACCGAGCGGGGCGCCCCGGCAGGTGTGGGCTTGCCGTCGGGCGTGTCCCCGGCCTGCACCGCATCCCCCCGGTGGATATGCACACGTGTGTTCAGCAGTTCCGCCGGGCGGTTGAAGCCGTTTTGCGCATTGGGCTTGCTGAACAGATCGACAAACTGCGTGCTGACTTTGCCCAGCTCAATGCGGTCTTGCGGGCGCTTGGGGCCGGCCAGGCTGGGGGTGACGGCGCCCAGGTCCAGCCGCACCACCTGTGAGTAATCCACCTCGCCCGCCAGCGGCACACCAAACAGGCCCTGCGCCTTGAAATAGGCCTCAAAGGCTTCGATCTCACCCTTGGTGCGCCCCGTTCCACGGAAGTAATCCATGGTTTTTTCATCGACCGGGAAGAACCCCATGGTGGCGCCGTATTCGGGTGCCATGTTGCCGATGGTGGCGCGGTCAGGCAACGAAAGCGTGCGCGTGCCCTCACCGAAAAATTCCACAAATTTGCCCACCACCTTGTGGCTGCGCAGCAGCTCGGTTACCGTGAGCACCAGGTCGGTGGCGGTCACGCCTTCGCGCAGCTGACCGGTCAGCTCCACCCCCACCACATCGGGCGTAAGCAGGTACACCGGCTGGCCCAGCATGGCGGCCTCGGCCTCGATGCCGCCCACGCCCCAGCCCACCACGCCAATGCCGTTGATCATGGTGGTGTGGCTGTCGGTGCCGACCAGGGTGTCGGGGTAGTACACGCCATCTTTGCGCTTGTGCACGCCGCGTGCCAGATACTCCAGATTGACCTGGTGCACGATGCCAAAACCCGGAGGCACCACGCCAAAGGTGTCAAAGGCCTGCATGCCCCATTTCATGAATTCATAGCGCTCGCGGTTGCGCTGAAATTCGAGCTTCATGTTCAGGTCGAGCGAGTTTTTCTTGCCATAGTGATCGACCATGATGGAGTGGTCCACCACCAGATCGACGGGCACCAGCGGCTCGATTTTTTTGGGGTTCTTGCCCAGGCGCACCGCCACGCTGCGCATGGCAGCCAGGTCGGCGAGCAGCGGCACACCGGTGAAATCCTGCAGCACCACGCGCGAGACAACAAAGGGAATTTCGTCCTTGCGCTCGGCCACGGGTTGCCAGCTGGCCAGCTGCTGCACATGCTCGGCCGTGACCTTGCGACCATCGCAGTTGCGCAGCACCGATTCGAGCACGATGCGGATCGACACCGGCAGGCGCTTGATGTTCGGGTACTTGCGCGCCAGCGCAGGCAGGGAATACAACTGCCCCACTTTGCCCGAAGCGGTCGTGAAACTCTTGAGCGTGGAAGCAAAGGCGTGGCGTGCCGGGCGAGGAATTGCTGAAGCCATGGCGCTATCTCCTGAAATGCAGTGGTGGGCTATTCTGGCATTCCTAGGGACGTCCTGCATAACTCTACGCGCGTGGATGTAGTGCGGGTCGGAATGGGATGCTAGGCGCGT
>JAUYGP010000707.1 GCA_030690515.1 Giesbergeria sp. | reverse complement strand
CCATGCTGTTCAGCGACGCGCCCTTGATCTTGGCGCCCTGGCCCTCGCAGCCAAATTCGATGTAGCGCTGCTTACAGATAGCCTTGGCAGCCTCGCGCGCGGGCTTGAGCCATTCGCGGGCATCAAACTTTTCCGGGTTCTCCGCCAGGAACTTACGCACCGCGCCCGTCATGGCCAGGCGGATGTCGGTGTCAATGTTGATCTTGCGCACACCGAACTGGATGGCCTTCTGGATCTCCTCGACCGGCACACCGTAGGTCTCTTTCATCTTGCCGCCGTACTGATTGATGATCGCCAGCAGCTCTTGCGGCACGCTGGAGCTGCCGTGCATCACCAGGTGGGTATTAGGAATGCGTGCATTGATGGCCTGGACGCGACTGATCGCCAGGATATCGCCCGTAGGCTTGCGCGTGAACTTGTAGGCGCCATGGCTGGTGCCGATGGCGATGGCCAGCGCATCGAGCTGGGTCGCCTTGACGAACAGCGCGGCCTCTTCCGGGTCGGTCAGCATCTGGCTGTGGTCGAGTTTGCCCACGGCGCCCACGCCGTCTTCCTCGCCAGCCTCACCGGTTTCCAGCGAACCCAGGCAACCCAGCTCCCCTTCGACGGTGACGCCCGCCTTGTGCGCCATCGCAACAACCTTGCGCGTCACTTCTACGTTGTAATCAAAGGACGATGGGGTCTTGCCGTCCTCCATCAAGGAACCGTCCATCATCACCGAGCCAAAACCCAGATCGATGGCACCCTGGCAGATGGCGGGCGACGTGCCATGGTCCTGGTGCATGACCAGCGGAATATGCGGGTACGCCTCGCAGGCCGCCTGGATCAGGTGCTTGATGAAGCTCTCGCCAGCATACTTGCGGGCGCCGGCACTGGCCTGAAGAATGACCGGCGCGCCCACCTCATCGGCGGCGGCCATGACGGCCTGAACCTGCTCCAGGTTGTTGACGTTGAAGGCAGGAATGCCGTAGCCATTGCTGGCAGCATGGTCGAGCAGTTCGCGCATCGAGACGAGAGGCATGGTGTTGGGTCCATTCAGGGTTGAGAAAAAAAGCGCGTGGTAACCGCTTCGTAACTGCTGATTTTAGCCGCCCACTCCCAGCACAGCCTCAATCCATTCATCCCTGGGTGGCAACTGGCGCCTGGGCCCGTGTGGACCGGCCCTGTCTACGGTATGCAGACGGTACCGACGTGAAAGTTAAGGGGGCGTTAAGTGTGGCGCGTTAGCGTCTCCCCATGCCTCATGCTGCCACGACCGCTCCCGCCACCCGCTCAGACCATTTCCGCCTGTTGACGTGGACCTTGGCTGCATTGTTCTGTCTGGTCGCGTGGGACGCTTGGGGGCAGGATCGGGCGCTGGCCCATGTTTTTGGATCGACAACCGGCTTTCCACTGCGCGATCACTGGTTCTTCGTGCAAGTCATGCACGAGGGACCACGTCGCCTCGCATGGTTGATCGTGCTGGCGCTGGTGGTTTTCATCTGGCGCCCCGTGGGGTTCTTGCGGCGCATCCGCCGGGGTGAGCGCGTACAACTGGCCTTGACCACATTGCTATCGCTGGCCGTGGTGACCGGTTTGAAATACGCGAGCACCACCAGTTGCCCCTGGGATTTGACCGAATTCGGCGGTGTCGCACGCTACGCCTCGCACTGGGCGCTTGGAACCCTGGACGGTGGCGGCGGCAAGTGCTTTCCGGCGGGCCACGCATCGGCCGGTTTTGCCTTTATCGGCGGCTATTTCGCGTTGCGACACCATCAACCACGCGCCGCCCGCATCTGGTTCGTCTGTGCGCTGATCGCGGGCTTGGCGCTGGGCGGTGCACAGCAGGTGCGCGGCGCCCACTTCCTGAGCCACACCCTTTGGACGGGTTGGCTGTGCTGGACGACAGGCTGGATCTGCGACATAGTGGCCCGTACCTTGCACCGGCACAGAGCTGGCAACGAGACCATTGGCAGCACCGGAGCAGCTTTCGATGCTGCCGCTTGATCTGGCCCTTTTTCAGGCGCTGAATGCGGGGCCTGAAACACCCGCCATGGTTCTATGGCTGGCGCGTGCAGCCTCCCACAGCGAGGCCATCGGCATGCTGGTTCTGCTGGCGATTTCCGTGAAACGGCAGACGCACCCATCAGGAAGGACGTTACTTCTCAGCCTGACAGCGCTCCTGATGACATGGTGTTTTGTTCGAGGAATACGCATGTGGGCGCCTTTTCCAAGGCCCGCGGAACTCGGACTCGGCATCCAATGGGTACTCCAGGGCCATCGCCCCGGCTTCCCCAGCATGCACACGGCAACGGCATTTGCGATGGCAGGAATCCTTTTCTGTGCCGGGCAGCGCTCCACCGCCTGGGTCGGGCTCGGCTATGCGTCCATCATTGCCTGGAGCCGCCTGTGCCTAGGTTTGCACTTCCCATCGGATGTGCTGGCGGGGGCACTGACAGGATTAGCCTGTACGGCGATTGCCGTGCGATTTTTACCTCTTCAGCTTAGATGGCTCGGCAGATTTTCAGCATATTGGTTCCGCCTGGCGCCCCCATGGGTTCGCCACAGGTGATGGCATAGACGTCCCCGCTGCTGACGATATTGCGCAGCTTGAGCTGGCTCTCAGCCTGATCCAGCGCCGTATCCCGGTCGGCGCTGGTGTCCATCAGCAGTGGACGCACATTGCGAAACAAGGCCATGCGGCGTTGCGTGGCGACCTTGGGCGTGAGGGCATAGATGGGAATATGGATACGGTGGCGGCTCATCCAGAGGGCAGTAGAGCCGCTGTCCGTCATGGCGACGATGGCCTTGGCCCCCAGGTGGTGGGCGGTGAACAAGGCACCCATGGCAATGGACTGATCGATACTGGAGAAGGTGCGCCCCGAAAAATCAGCATCAAGTTGTGCATCTTCCGCTGATTCGGCAGCCGCACAAATCTTGGCCATTTCCAACACAGTTTCCAGCGGATACTTGCCTGCCGCCGTCTCGGCACTGAGCATCACAGCATCGGTTCCATCGAGCACAGCATTGGCCACATCGCTGACCTCTGCCCGCGTGGGCACCGGGTTAGTGATCATGCTCTCCATCATCTGCGTGGCGGTAATGACCACTTTGTCCATGTCCCGGGCCATGCGGATCATCTTCTTTTGCAAGGCGGGCACGACTGCATTCCCCACTTCCACCGCCAAGTCGCCCCGGGCCACCATGATGCCATCGCTGGCTTTCAGAATTTCTTCCAGTCTTGGAATGGCTTCTGCACGTTCAATCTTGGCAATCAGACCTGGCTTATGGCGGTAGGGTGCTGCGGCAACATTGCACAACTGGCGCGCCATCTCCATATCCGTCGCATTCTTCGGGAAGCTCACTGCCACATAGTCCGCCTGAAAACTCATGGCGGTACGAATGTCTTCCATGTCCTTGCCCGTCAATGCAGGAGCCGTCAAACCACCACCCTGCTTATTGATGCCCTTGTTATTCGACAGCTCACCACCGATTCGCACCGTGGTGTGCACAGCATCGCCGCGCACAGCATCCACGGTGAGCACAATCAGCCCATCGTTGAGCAAAAGCACATCCCCCACCCTGGTATCCCGCGGCAACTCCTTGTAGTCCAGGCCAACGCCACTCAGGTCACCCAGCTCAGTGCGCGAGGCATCCAGCACAAAGGACGCTCCGTTCTCCAACATCACCCGCCCTTCTGCAAATTTGCCCACCCGAATCTTGGGGCCCTGCAGATCGGCCATGATGGCCACTTCCCGCCCGGCCCGCTGGGCTGCTTCGCGCACCATTTCGGCACGATCAATGTGGTCCTGGGCGGTGCCATGACTGAAATTCAGACGCACGACGTTGACCCCTGCATTGATCATTTTTTCGAGAATCACCAGATCGCTGGACGCGGGGCCCAGGGTGGCAACAATCTTGGTGGCACGGCGCAGCGTCATGGAAAACCTCTTTCGGATTTGTAATCAGGTTTCAATTTTTACATGGAAGCAGTTACATGGTCGCAACGAACTGCAGCGGCGAGCAGGCTATTGCGCCATCATCGGCATAGGGGGTGAGTCATTGTGACTCACCCCCCTGCCACACCACCCGGCATGCGGGTCCGCACCGGGCGGTTCGAGAAGTTGAGGTCATGAGAGCCTGGGCAAACCCAGCCGATCAAAGTGATCGATGGTCAGCACACCATTGAGTAGTTAGCCGCTTTTGCGCCACCAGCGTCTGGAGTTGGCCGCCACGCGCCGTGCCACATTCTGC
>JAUYGP010000694.1 GCA_030690515.1 Giesbergeria sp. | reverse complement strand
GCATCGCGCGCAGCATGGTGTGATTCCTGCAACTTGTTGCGGGCACCACTGATGGTGAAGCCTTGGTCGTACAGCAAGTCCCGGATGCGGCGGATCATCAACACCTCGTGGTGCTGGTAGTAGCGCCGATTTCCACGCCGTTTCATGGGTCGCAGCTGGGTAAATTCCTGCTCCCAATAGCGCAGCACATGGGGTTTGACGCCGCAAAGCTCGGCCACCTCACCAATGGTGAAATAGCGTTTGGCCGGGATGGAAGGAAGCAGCGTGCCCATGAATGCAGGTCAGAAACAATGCAGCAGCGGAAAACCCTTGAGCCTACCGCAGACCCGCGCCGAACGCCACCCGGCTGCGGCAATTGAGCCACACCGCCGCCGTGGCTTCAGGCAGGCATCGCTGTCTGAATCTGCTCCTTGAGCTTGCTGCTGGCATGGAAGGTGACGACGCGCCGCGCGCCGATCGGAATCGCTTCCCCCGTGCGCGGGTTGCGGCCCGGCCGCGGTGCCTTGGTGCGAATCTGGAAATTGCCAAAACCCGACAGCTTGACATCGTCACCCTCCACCAGGCGCTGCGCGATCAGGTCAAAGAAGGCGTCCACCATGTCCTTGGACTCGCGCTTGTTCAACCCGATATGGTCAAACAGCAGGTCGGCAAGCTGCGCCTTGGTCAGGGCCGGGGTTTCGAGACTCTCCACCGCAAATTCGATCACGTCGCTGCTCCGTTCGTCTGTTACACGCGCAGTCGTGCGCCCACTTGCTCCACCAGGCGGGCCAGTACGGCTTGCATGGCGACATCAATCTCAGCGTCCGTCAGGTTCGCATCGCCCCCCAGCGTCAAACGAACCGCGAGGCTCTTCTCGCCCGCTGCCAGACTGCTGACTCCATCGACAACGCCGTCATTTTTGGCAGGCTTGGGTCGATAGACATCGAAAAGCACGGCATCCCGCAACAGGGGGCCTGGCAATGCCGCACGAATGGACGCCATGATATCTGTGTGGGTCACCTGCTCAGCCACCACCACTGCCAAGTCGCGCTCGACCGACTGGTGCTTGGAAACCGGCTTGAATCGCGGCACCACACGCCCCTGCACGGCGCTCAGGTCCAGTTCAAACAGCACGGGGACCTGGGCCAGCTCCCACGACTGGCGCCACTGCGGGTGCAACTCGCCCACATAGCCGATGGCTTTGCCATCGAGCAGCACACGGGCGCAGCGGCCCGGGTGCATTGCAGGGTGTGCGGCCACTTCAAACTGCGGTTGCAAGGGTGCCAGCAAGGCTTCGATGTCGCCCTTGACGTCGTAGAAGTCGACCGCCTGCTCCTTGCGCCCCCACTGCAGCCTATCGGCCGGGCCACACGCCAGTCCGGCAACGCGCATGGGCTGGTCAAACCCTTCCACCGTCGTATCGGTGTTTTCCACGGACGAATCACGCAGGAACACACGACCCAGCTCAAACACGCGCACACGCTCGGTGCGGCGATCGAGGTTGAACTTCAGCACCTGCAGCAAAGAGCCCAGCAGCGTCGAGCGCATGACGCCCATCTGGCTGGCAATCGGGTTGAGCAACTTGATCGGGTTGGGATTGCCTGCCAGCTCATGCTCCCAGCGCTCTTCGACAAAGCTGAAATTGATGGTTTCCTGGTAGCCCAGTCCGGCCAACTGGCGTCGTACCGCAAACGGGCCGCGCCGATTCTCAGGCTGCAACTTGGGGGAAATGGGGGCTAGCGGCGGGGTGGTGGGCAACTGGTTGTAGCCCACCATGCGCGCGACTTCTTCGATCAGGTCTTCTTCGATCGCAATGTCGAAACGGTACGAGGGCGGCACCACCGTGACCGTCGCATCGCCCAGCGACACAGACAAACCCAGACGCTGGAGCGCATCGGCGCACTGCGCCTGGGTGAGCGGCATGCCAATCACCTTGGCGGCGCGCGCCACACGCAGCGTGACGGGCTGCGGAACAGGCATACCCACCTGCTGGTCCACCACAGGGCCGCATATCGTTTCGGGCGTACCGCAGATGTCAAGAACCAATTGGGTGATGCGCTCGATGTGCTCGACGGTGAGCTGTGGATCAACGCCGCGCTCGAAGCGGTGACCCGCATCGGTCGAGAAGTTGTAGCGGCGCGAACGCCCGGCCACGGCACGCGGCCACCAGAACGCGGCCTCCACAT
>JAUYGP010000682.1 GCA_030690515.1 Giesbergeria sp. | reverse complement strand
CGCTGGCTTGGTCGTACAACACCACCGAGAAGTGAGTGGCCCGCAGCAGTTGTCCGATGGTCTGGTGGATACGCTCGTACAGCGACTCCAGGCTCTTCGCGGTGTGCGCAGCTTCCGAGATTGCGTAAATCGCCTCCTGCTTGGTCTCGCTCAACTTACGCTCGGTAATGTCATGCGCCACGGCCAACCGCAATTGCCGGTCGGGTAGCCAGCGCGCCGTCCAGCTGATGTGCGCAATACGGCCGTCCTTGCGCACATAGCGGTTCTCAAACCGTAATTGCAGGTCACCATCCATGATGTTTTGTGCCTGGTTCTGCGTGATGGCCCGGTCGTCCGGGTGCACCAGGTCGAGCATGCGGCGCCCCACCACTTCGGCCGGTGCATAGCCAAAGATGCGCTCGAATGCGGGGCTGACAAACACGATGCGGCTGTCGGCCTGCACCATGCACACAGCGTCCAGCAGCAGATCGACAACGTTCAGCGAGGAAATACTGTGCATGGAGTGAAGTGGGGGGGCGGAGCTTGCAGTAGACATGTATGCAAACCATTGTGCCGTGATGGCCCCATCCTCGCTTCCCGCGCCAGAAAGCCCTGCGGCCTGCGGTGCATGGGTGCATGGGTGCATGGGTGCACGCTACAGAACCAAGGGCACGCCGCGCCCAGCGACGAAGCATGCTCACAGGGATGCTATTAAATTAATAGCTGTTAGCGATTTACTGGTATGCCTTAGAGGCTATTTTTACCGATATTTTTCTTCTAGTGCATCCCATCCAGGTTTCCCCACCAGCCGCTGGCGTTCGGCAAACGGCGTGACCAGGGCAGGGTCTTCACGCAGGCTGTGGGTGTCGCGCAGCACCGTCAGCGCTTTTTGCATACCGGCCACAGCGGCTTGCAGGGCCGCGTTGGCGTACAGCACCAGGCCATAGCCCAGGCCGCCCAGCTCGTCAGCGCCGAAGAGGGGTGTTTTGCCGCCGATCACCATGTTCATCAGCTGGGGTTTGTCCAGGCGTTGGGGCAGGGCGCGGATTTCGCTCTCGGTGGTGACGGCTTCCACGAACAGAATGTCGGCGCCTGCCTCGCTGTAGCGCTGGGCGCGCTCTACCGCAGCTTCGAAACCGTGCATGGCGCAGGCATCAGTGCGGGCCATGATGAGGGTGTCTCCATTGCGCCGGGCATCGGTGGCGGCCTTGATTTTGCTGACCATCTCAGCGGTTGAGATGACTTCCTTGCCGTTGAAATGCCCGCAGCGCTTCGGTGAAACCTGGTCTTCGAGTTGAATGCAATCGGCCCCAGCGCGCTCTAGCGTACGCACGGCGTGGTAGGTGTTGAGCGCATTGCCAAAGCCTGTGTCGGCATCCACGATCAGCGGCAGGTCCACGGTGTCGCGGATGCGGGCCGTGTGGTCGGCAATGTCCGTGAGGCCCATGAACGCCTGGTCGGGCAGGCCGAACCACATGTTGGTCACCCCCGCGCCGGTGACGTAGATCGCCTCATACCCCAGGTCGGCCACCACGCGGGCAGACAGGGCGTTGAACGCACCGGGCACGATGACGCCACGGCGCGCGTTGGCCAGGGCCTTGAGTTGTTGTTGGGTACTGGTCATGCAATGTCCTTGTCTCATTCCATTTTTAAATCAAACGATTACTTTGTCGGCTTCGCTTGCCGTGCTACAGCGCTGTCTGCGCTTCGCCTTCGCGTACTCGATTGACTAAGAAACGGAATCAAACGGTGTGAAGGCCTGTGGACAGTTGCAATCCTTGTGCCAAGCACCTCCCGTCAGCGTTGAGATGCGCAAGTGCCTATAAAGCAAAGGTTTTTTGCACGTGGCCATTTTGCTTGCCTCGGTTTTCTTTCTGCTACGTTTCAAAACTGAAATAATGCATGGCATGATTGAAACGACCGTGCATTCCTCGGCCCTTGCATTGCCCCACAT
>JAUYGP010000680.1 GCA_030690515.1 Giesbergeria sp. | reverse complement strand
GCAAGCATGCCCTGACTTTTCTCTACTACACCCATGCTGCGTTTTTTTGTGCTCGTTCTGCTGCTGGCCAACGCGGGTTACTACGCCTGGTCGCAGGGCCTGCTGCTGGAATGGGGGTTGGCCCCCGCATCCCAGTCTGAGCCGCAGCGCCTGGCCCAGCAAATCCGCCCCGAGGTGCTGCGCGTGGTGGGCAGCAAAACGCAGCCCACTGTCGCCGTGCCTCCAGTGCCCACTGGGGCGGCGCAGCAGCCTGTCTCGGCACCGGCACCGGCACCCTCGCCCGCTGAGGCCCCCGTAGCGGCGGCTCCGGAAGCGGGTGAATGCCTGCAGGCCGGGGTGTTCGATGAAGAGCAGGCCGCCACGCTGCGCCGCGCCGTCACCAGTCTGCCCCAGGGTTCGTGGACGCTGGAGCGCACCACCATTGCTGGCCGCTGGATGGTGTACATGGGCCGCTTTGCCGATACCGATGTGTTGGCCAAAAAACGCGCCGAGCTGCGCGAGATGAGCGTGCCTTACGACCGTCCGGCCAGTGCGTCACTGGAGCCCGGCCTCTCGCTCGGCCGCTTCTCGACCGAAGAGGCTGCGCAGCGCGGCCTGAGCAATCTCACCGCCAAGGGTGTGCGCACGGCCCGTGTGGTGCAGGAGCGCACCGATGCGCCCGGCTACATGCTGCGCCTGCCCGCAGCCGACAGCGCCCTGCGCGCCAAGGTCGAGGCGCTGCGCGCGCCAATGGCCGGCAAGGCGCTGCGGCCCTGCAACTGATTCTCCGTCGGAGGCAGCGCGCAGCGCCATTCCGTTGCTCCATCAATCGAGTACGCGAAGGCGAAGCGCAGACCGTGCTGCAGCACGGCAAGCGAAGCCGACAAAGTCATCGTTTGATCGAGAAATGGAATCAGGCGGTTTGCACGGGCGCCTCGGCCAATGCAGGGAACCGCACCGTGAAGCGCACGCCCGGGGTCGGCTGGCCGGGATGGGCGTCTTCCACCATGATCTCCGCGCCGTGTTGGCGGGCAATTTCCTGCACGATGGGCAGACCCAGGCCGGAGCCGTCGGCATCGGTGCCCAGGGCGCGGTAGAAGGGCTGGAAGATCAGTTCGTGCTCGGCCTCGGGAATGCCTGGGCCGGAGTCTTCCACCTGCAGCAACAACACGCGGCCAAAGGTGTCTGCCAGCACGCGCGCGGTGATGAGGATCTCCTCCTCCTGGAGGCCGAGCGGGCCGC
The DNA here is from genome assembly GCA_030690515.1 of Giesbergeria sp. Taxonomy (GTDB): domain Bacteria; phylum Pseudomonadota; class Gammaproteobacteria; order Burkholderiales; family Burkholderiaceae_C; genus Simplicispira. The sequence goes on along the minus strand of JAUYGP010000680.1, from coordinate 2 downwards.
CG
>JAUYGP010000664.1 GCA_030690515.1 Giesbergeria sp. | reverse complement strand
CCGCTGCTCGACGCCAGTGCCCCCAGCGCCCCCGCGCCCCTGGACTCCGGCGAGGCGGCTTTGGCGGCCCTGCCGCCCACGCGCCGCGCTGGAAGCAAGCCCTTTGCCATTGAAGGCTTCAACGACGAAACGCAGCACTGGGAAACCCCGGCTCCGGGCCAGCGCTACCGGGCGTTCCAGGCGGGGGTGCAATTGGCCAACCGCATGGGCGCGCTCAACGAGATCGAATTCTCGGAATTCGTCGTGAAGGCCCAGTCCTTTGCGGATGCGCTGAACGCCGCCCCGGATTTTCCGGACATGCTGCAGGAAGTGGCCCGCGCCCGCGAGCTGGACCAATTTGCCAGTGAACACGATGCCCAACTGGCCTTCATGCTGCGCGCACGCCAGGCCGCCTGGAGCCCCGGCTACCTTCAACAGAATGCGGGCCGACAAGGCTTTTTGCCGGGGGCCTTCCCTGGTCGCATGGTGCTGCCTTCGGCCACCGCTGGTCGCCACTCGGTGCTGGTGTTGGGCTTCGACACCCAGGCGGCCCTGTCTGACGATCCTGAACAGTCAGCCATCCGGGAGCTGTCGATCAGCCTGGATGTCGCCCAGGTGCATCGCAGCGAGCAGCCCTTTGCCCGCTTACGGGAAGTAGCCGCAGCCCTGTGCGAGGACATGGATGGCGTGCTGTGCGACCAGAACGGCACGCCCTTGCCCGCCATGGCCATGGACCCCATTGCTGGTGACCTGGAACAGCTTTACGACCAGCTCGACAGCCACGACCTGTCGGCCGGCTCGGTGCAGGCGCGCCGTGTGTTCAGCTGAGGCATTGTTTCTTCCATGACCGAGAATTTAGGGCTTTTTGACCCTCCAACGCCCGACCCACAAGCGCTAGAAGCTATCGAAATTGAAGCATTGCGCGCCCGCCTGAACCACTGGGCGCACCAGTACTATGTGCTGGACAACCCCACCGTTCCGGATGCCGAATACGACCGCGTGTTCCGCGAGTTGCAGGCTTTGGAGGCACGCTACCCGCAGCAGGTCACCCCCGATTCCCCCACCCAGCGAGTGATTGGTGCCGTGATGGACGGCCTGGCCCCCGTGCGCCATGCGGTGCCCATGCTCAGCATCCACACCGAGACCGACACCGAGGCCAGCGGCGCGCTGGCGTTTGACGCCCGCGTGCGCCGCGAGCTGGGTCTGCAAGACACCGACCCGCCCATCGAATACGTGGCCGAACCCAAGTTCGATGGGCTGGCCATGAGCCTGCGCTACGAGCAGGGCAGGCTGGTACAGGCCGCCACACGTGGCGACGGTGAAGTGGGCGAGGACGTGACGCACAACATCCGCACCATCCGCCAAATCCCTCTGGCCTTGCCCGCAGACGTGCCCCCCGTGCTGGAGGTACGCGGCGAGGTCTTCATGGCGCGCGCTGATTTCGACGCCCTGAACGAGCGCCAACGCGAGAAAGGCGAAAAAACCTTCGTCAACCCGCGCAACGCCGCGGCCGG
>JAUYGP010000655.1 GCA_030690515.1 Giesbergeria sp. | reverse complement strand
TTATGTGCATGCGCGCGCAAGCCTGAGGCGCGGACGGCACGTCCACACATTGCCCCATGCCGTCGAACTTCACGCCGTGGTAGGCGCAGCGGATGCCGTTGTGCTCGTTGCGGCCGAAGTACAGCGACACGCCTCGGTGCGAGCAGAATTCGCCGATCAGGCAAGCCTTGCCATCGCTATTGCGAAAGGCGAGCAGCTTCTCGCCCAGCAGTTGCACGCGCACCTGCGGCCCGTCGGCTTCGGGGATTTCGCTCGATGCCAGTGCCGGCACCCAGTAGCGGCGCATCAGGTTGCCCATGCGCGTGCCGGGACCGACGCGGGTGAGCGCTTCAGACATTTCCTTGTTCATAGACAGGTCTCCAAAATTGATCGGCATGTCCACTGTATGACATTACAGTCCATTTTACGGACCGATTGAGCTCTGTCAAGTTTTGAATAGTCAGTCCATCAAGTGGACTGGTGGGCGGGTACCATGATAGAAGTGCAACCTTGGGTGGAGTTATGGGACCAACTGAAAAACCGGGCGAGAGTGTCCGGGCCGTGGACAGAGCGCTGGAAATCCTCATGGCGTTCACGGCAACCGACCACCAACTGACAGCGGGTGAGCTGCTCAAGCGGGTAGACCTGAGCCGTCCAACCCTGTACAGGCTGTTGCGCACGCTGGAACACAGCGGGTTCATCGTGTCGTCCGGTGATCCTCAGCGCTTCGAATTAGGTCCCTCGGTGGCGCACCTTGCACACGTGTGGAGCTCCAGTCTTGACATAGCGACCCTGGCGCAACCGATGCTGCGCCGCTTGTGGGACCAGACGGGCGAGACTGTTGCCTTGCTTGTTCACCAGGGCAACAGTCGAATCTGTGTGGCCGAATTGCCCAGCGCACAGCCGCTCAGTTTCAAACGCGGCTTGGGCTATCGGGAAGACGTGACGTTGGGCGCTAGCGGGCGTGCCATCCTTGCCCATGTTCCCACACCCGAAAGCTATCTGAACAAGAGCGGAGAAACCGTCAATGTATCGGCCTATCTCGACAGGCTGCAGCAGATCCGGGAACAGGGGTATGCGATAAGCCGGGACGAATTGATCCAGGGCGCGGTGGCGGTTGCTGTGCCGTTTTTTCTGGGGAACGACAAAGTCATGGGGTCTTTGGCCGTTTTCGGTCCTGGTGTGCGCGTGGACCAAGCGCGTGTCAGCGTATTTGTTACGCTCCTCAAGGAAGAAGCACGGAAACTCTCGCAAGCACTTGGGCAGCGCTAGCTAGCTTCAAGGGGCCGGCCGGGGCGACACTGATTCTCATACACCCAAGTGCTGCTCCAGCAGTTCGGGCTTCGACAGGAGCTCTTCGGAACTGCCTTCAAAAACCACCTCGCCCTTGACCAGGATCACGTTGCGGTCGGTGATCTGGGTGACGTGTTTCCAGTTCTTGTCCACGATGATGCTGCTGATGCCGCTTTCGCGGATCAGGCCGCAGATGCGCCAGATTTCGCGCGCGATCAGGGGCGCAAGGCCTTCCGTGGCTTCGTCGAGGATGAGCAGGTCGGGGTTGGTCATGAGCGCACGGCCGATGGTGAGCATCTGCTGCTCGCCGCCGCTGAGTTGCTGCCCACCGTGGTTCAGGCGTTCGGCCAGGCGCGGGAAGGTTTCCAGCACGCGGTCGTACGTCCATTCGCGCTGACCCCGGGTGCCGGGGCGGGCCGACATCACCAGGTTTTCCTTGACGCTCAGGTTCCCGAAGATGCCGCGGCCTTCGGGCACGTAGGCCAGGCCCTGGCGTGCGATCTCGAAGGTGGGTGCGCCGGTCATGTCGCGGCCCTTCACGTGCACTTTGCCCCCACTGGGTTTGACGATGCCCATGATGGATTTGAGCAGCGTGGACTTGCCCATGCCGTTGCGGCCCATCAGGCCGATGGTCTGGCCCTGGCCGACGGTGAAGTCGATGCCGCGCAGGATGTGGCTGGCGCCGTAGTGGGTGTTCAGGCCCTTGGCCTCAACCAATGCGTTGGTCGATGCGCTCATCAGTGTTCCTCACCCAGATAGGCTGCCTGCACGGAAGCATCGGCGCGCACCTGCGCGGGCGTGCCGCTGGCGATCACCTGGCCGTTCACCATCACGGTGAGCTGGTCGGCGAGCGTGAAGACGGCGTCCATGTCGTGTTCCACCAGCATGATCGCGTGGTCTTTTTTCAAACGCAGCAGCAGCGCGATCATGCTCTCGGCCTCGGCCTGACCCATGCCGGCCAAGGGTTCGTCCAGCAGCAACACGGTGGGCTCGGTGGCCAGCGTCATGGCGATCTCCAGCTGCCGCTGTTCGCCGTGGCTGGTGGTGCCCGCCACCATGCTGGCGCGGCTTTTGAGGCCCGCGAGTTCGAGCGCGCGTTCGCAGCGCTGGTTGACCGAACCCATGGCGCTGGCCGAGGACACCCAGCGCAACGGGTTCCACGGCGCGTGCCGCTCGCGCGATTGCGCGGCCAGGCGCACGTTGTCCCACACGGTGAAGGGCAGGAAGATGTTGGTCTTCTGGTAGCTGCGGCCCAGGCCCAGGCGCGAGATTTTCTCGGGGCTTCTGCCGGCGGTCTCCACGCCGTTGAGCGTGATGCGACCCGAGGTGGGTGGCAGGTCGCCCGAGAGCAGGTTGGTCAGCGTGGACTTGCCCGCGCCGTTGGGGCCGATCACCGCGTGGATGCGACCGCGGTGGAGGTCGACCGACACGTCGTTGACAGCCGCCAGTCCGCCGAAGCGCTTGGTGAGGTTGTGGGCCGACAGAAGAAGTTCGCTCACGGCGCACCCCGCTTCCCGGTGAAGCGTTCCACCAAGCCCAGCAACCCGCGCGGCGCAAGCACCACCACCAGCACGATGAACGTGCCCATCAGCAGTTGCCAGTGTTTGGTGACGTCCTTGAAGAAGTGCATCACGTATTCGAACGCGAAGGCGCCCACGATGGCCCCGGCGAAGTTGCCCATGCCGCCGAGGATGACCATCATGATGGCGTGTGCGCTCATGTGAAAACCCATCAGCTCGGGGTTCACATAACCGGTCTGCGCGGCCCACAGAAAGCCCGCCACACCGGCCAATGCACCGGCCAACGTGAAGGCCGCGAGCTTGTAGCCGAAGGTGCCGTAGCCCACCGCGCGCATGCGGTGCTCGTTCACGCGAATGCCGGCGAGCACACGGCCAAACGGCGAGAACAACAGCCGGCGCAGGAAGGCGTACACCAGCACCAGCAGCAGCAGCGTGAAGTAGTAGAAGGTGGTCTTGTTTTCCAGGTCGATGCCGGTCCAGCCGAATACCGAGGCGTCGGGCCGGAAGTTCACATAGACACCGTCGGAGCCACCGAGCGCCTTGTTGTCGAAGAACAGGAAGAACACCATCTGCGCGAACGCCATCGTGACCATGATGAAGTAGATGCCGTGGGTGCGCACCACGAAGAAGCCGATGATGAGCGCAGCCAAACCGGCGCCGAGCGCCGAGGCGGGCAGGGCCCACCACAGGCTGATCGGTGTGTCGGCCGGCGTGAGGTACGCCAGCGCGTAACCGGCCAGACCAAAGTAGGCCGCGTGGCCGAGCGACACCAGGCCGCTCACACCCTGCAGCAGGTCCAGGCTCATGGCGAAGATCGCCAGGATCATCATCTGCGAGAGCATCTGAAGGTAGAAGTCGCCACCGGTCAGGGGAATGAGCGGAAATGCGGCGAGTGCGATGGCACCCAGCACCAGGATGGCCTGGATGCTGCGCGGCAGCTTCTCAAGTTGGGCTTTCGGAGAACTCATTGTTTGAAGAGCCCTTCGGGCTTGTAGAGCAGCACGAGTGCCATCAACATGTAGACCGCCATGCCGGCGATCTGCGGCACCAGCACCTTGCCGAAGGTGTCCACCAGGCCCACGAGCAGGGCGGCCACAAGCGCACCGCGCACCGAGCCGATGCCACCAATGACCACCACCACGAAACACATGATCAGCACCGAGCTGCCCATGCCGGGGTAGACGCTGGCAATCGGCGAAGCGATCATGCCGGCGATGGCGGCCAGCGCCACGCCCAGCGCGAACACCACGCCGTGGATCAGGCGGATATTGATGCCCAGCGACTCGGTCATTTCGCGGTTGAATGCACCGGCGCGGATCTTCATGCCAAGGCGTGTTTTGGAGATCAGCAAGTACAGCGCGAGCGCGAGCGCAATGCACACGCCCGACATCACCAGCCGGTACACCGGGTAGGAGAGGTTTTCGGTCAGCGGGATCGACCAGTTCAGCACCTCGGGCACCTGCACCGCATGCACGTCGTCGCCCCAGAGGATGGAGCGCACCTCTTCAAAGATGTAAATCAGGCCGAAGGTGAGCAGCACCTGGTCGAGGTGGTCGCGGTGGTAGAAGTGCCGGAACAAGGTCCACTCCAGCAGCCAGCCCAGCGCCACGGCGATCACCGTGCCCAGCACGATCGCGAGCACCAGGCTGTCCAGCTGGCCAACGAGGAACCACGCGAGGTAGGCACCCAGCATGTAGAAGCTGCCGTGTGCCAGATTGACCACACCCATGATCCCGAAGACCAGCGTGAGGCCCGCGGCCAGCATGAACAGCAACAGGCCGTATTGCAGGCTGTTGAGCAACTGGATGAGGAAGTTGGCGAAATCCATGAGTTAAGGAACAAAAGGACGAAGAAAAGCGGCGGAACATCTTTTGGACGAACTCCGCCGCTGGAGGACAACCGGGGCGCGAAAGACTCAACCCATGCGGCAACCCGTGGCGGGATCGGCCACAGCCTTCTGAGCAATGCCGATCACCTTGTTGTCCTTGTTGACCACCTGGCGCAGGTAGATGTCCTGGATCGGGTTGTGGGCCTTGCTCATGGTCCATTTCCCGCGCGGACTGTCGATGGTGGCGCCTTCCAGCGCTGCGTACAGTGCCGGTTTGTTCGACAAGTCGCCTTTGACTGCGTTGGCACCCTTGACGAGCAGCAAGCCCGCGTCGTATCCCTGAACGGCATACACATCGGGCTGCGCCTTGAACGCCTTTACATAGTCGAGGCGGAACTGCTTGTTGCGCGGGATATCCAGCGAGTCGCTGTAGTGCAGCGTGGTGAGAACGCCCTCGGCAGCTTCTCCTGCTGCATCGAGCACGCCCTCGGTCAGGAAGCCCGAGCCGTACAGTGGGATCGTCTTGTTCAGGCCGGCCGCAGCGTAGTCGCGCAGGAACTTGGCTGCACCGCCACCGGCGAAGAAGCAAGCCACGGCGTCGGGCTTGTAAGACGCAATCTCGGTCAACAGCGACTGAAACTCCACGTTGGGAAAGGGCAGGCCGAGCTTCTTGATGATGGTGCCACCGGCTTCGGTGTAGCTCTTTTCGAAACCCTCAAAGGCCTCGTCGCCTGCGGCGTAGTTCCAGGTGATCCACACCGCCTTCTTGTGGCCTCGGTCGACCATGGCCTTGCCCAAAGCCAGGGTAGGCTGGGCGTTGGTGAAGCTGGTTCGAAACACATTGGGCGCACACTGGGCCCGGGTGGCCACGTGCACGCCGGCATTGGGAATGATGTTGAGAACTCCTGTATCGCGTGCGACCTTGTGAATGCCCATCTGCACGCCCGAGTGCACCGAACCCACCAGCACGTCGACCTTGTCACGCATTACCAGGCGGGTCGCGTTCTCGATGCCCTTGGCCGGATTGGATTCGTCATCGACCTTGAAGAACTCCACCTCGCGGCCACCGAGCTTGCCGCCGTTTTGCGCCAGCGCCAGCCGGAAGCCGTTTTCGACGGCGATACCGGGCTGGGCAAAGGTACCTGTGAACGGCAGCATCAGGCCAACCCGCAGATTGCTGGCTTGCGCCTGCGCCCACCGGGGCAACAAAATGCCGCTGGAGGCCGCGCCGATCAGCGCGGCTCCTCGTGTCAAAACAAAGCGCCGTGAGTTCATCTGTGTCTCCTGTTGTGGTGGGATCGGGAAAACATCAGGCAGCGGATTTTTCCGCAACCAGCAACCGATCGATGATGCGGCGGGCTTGCACGCCACCGCCATCGATGTTCAGGCTCAGTAGCTTGCGCCCGGCGTTGCGCTCCAGGTTCTGCTGCTGCATCTCCAGCATCTGGAGGTCCTCGGAGAAAACCTTGCTCAGGCTGGTGCGGATCTGCTCGCTCAACGCCTGGTCCTGCGCATTGAAGTTCCTGGCCATGC
>JAUYGP010000654.1 GCA_030690515.1 Giesbergeria sp. | reverse complement strand
GCATGTGCGGGTGGCTTTGCTCAACCGCTTCACACAACTTGGGCGCCCGGCAACGGTGCCTGTGCCTGCTGTGGCGTAGCTGCGTCTGGGGTTGGGGTTGTCTCGGCTCGCTTCTGGTTTGTGCAACAAAGCCACGCGTTTGTCACAGAAAACACCTAGGGTGAACACCTAGCACCCCCACCCAACGCAACGCCATGCCCCTTCAATTACCCCAACAACACACCCGCGTCGTGACAGCCCTCTCGCCTGCCGTGCGCAACGGCACAGGCCCCCTCGCTCAACTGATGCGGGCAGGAGAACTGCACTGCGTTTTCCAGCCGCTGGGCGACCTCCGTACTGGCGCCGTATTTGCCCACGAGGCGTTGATCCGGGGGCCTGAAAACACCGCCTGGCACACACCGGAAGCGCTGCTGTCCATGGCACGCTGCGAGCACATCCTGCCGGACTTCGAGCTGGTATGCGTCACCACGGCCCTGCGAAACTGGGCGGCCTTGGGTACGGAGGGCCGTCTGTTCGTCAATATCAGTGCCGATGCGCTGGTGCGCGGAATCTCCCTGTGCGGCAGGAACAGGCTGGCCAGCACCTTGCGCAAATTCGGTGTACAGCCGCGGATGCTGGTACTGGAAATCACCGAGCACGATCGGGTGACCGACATGGCGCCACTGCGCCAAGCGGTCAAGGAGGTGCATGCTGCCGGCATGCGCCTGGCACTGGATGATTTCGGCGACGGGCGCTCCAGCTTGCGCCTATGGTCGGAGGTGCGGCCCGACTTCGTAAAAATCGACAAATACTTCGTTCACGAACTCATCGCACACCCGGAGAACCTGCAAATGCTTCGGGCCATCAAGGGCATTGCCGACATGTTCGGCACTCAGCTCGTGGCCGAGGGCATTGAAACCCAGGACGATCTGCGCGCACTGCGTGATCTCGATATTCCCTACGGCCAAGGCTGGCTGCTCGGACGCCCCGCCTTAGCCGCTCAACGCTCACTCCATAGCGCGGCCCTGAAAGTCGTGCAAGACCGTCGCGTCTCCGTGCTGCCCCACCCCGCACAATCCTCCCGCCCCGGAATCCTGCGCGGCCTTCAGGTGTTGCAGGCGCCTACAGCCACGCCAGAGACGCCGAACGACGCTATTGCCGACCTGTTCATGCGCCACACCGAACTGCACGCCGTCGCGCTGCTGGACGACGATCGCCCCCGGGCACTGATCAACCGCCAACAATTCATGAACCACTACGCCACGCTGTACTTCCGCGAAGTGCATGGGCGCAAACCCTGCATGGCCTTGGCAAACCCTGCGCCGCGCGTGGTGGAGCTCGACTGCGACGTGGAGCAGCTCATCGGCATCCTCACTTCGCAGGACCAGCGTTACCTCAATGATGGTTTCATCGTCACCGACAATGGTCGCTACATTGGACTGGGTACCGGTGACAAACTGGTCCGCGCAGTGACCGAGGCACGCATCGAGGCCGCACGCCACGCCAATCCACTGACCTTCCTACCCGGCAACATCCCCATCAGCATGCACATCGAGCGCCTGCTCGAAAGTGGCAATGGCTTCGTGGCTTGCTATGCCGACCTGAACCATTTCAAGCCCTTCAACGACCTCTACGGCTACTGGCGCGGAGACGAAATGATACGACTGGTGGCGCGACTGGTCGTAGCGCACTGCGACGCACAGCGCGACTTCGTGGGCCATGTCGGAGGTGACGATTTTTTGATCCTGTTCCAAAGCGGCGACTGGCTGCAGCGCTGCCAGAGCATCGTGGAAGAGTTTGCGCTGGAAGCGCGGGGCCTGTTCGATGAAACCGCCCGCATGGCGGGAGGCATTCACGCAGAAGACCGGCATGGTGTGCAGAGATTTTTTCCGTGCACCACGCTCTCGATGGGGGCCGCGCGCATACCGCCCGGGCTGCTGCGCCGTGCCGAGGAGGTGGCCAATCTGGCCGCCCAAGCCAAGCACGAAGCCAAGCAGGCGGCCAGCGGCATCGTTGTCCTGGACGCATCGGCCGACCTGCCCTGCCTGCTCCAGGCGGCCCTGCAGCGCCCTCATCTGGATTCCCTCGCTGCCTGAAAAACAGCAACGACCGAGCCTCAGACCGTGCCGGGCTGCCTCTCTGGCAACGACCAACCGCCGCCCAGCGCCTTGTACAGCAAAACCTGGTTCTGGCGCAGTGCCAGCCGCGTCTGTGCCAGGGCCTGCTGGCTGGCAAACAGTGCGCGCTGCGCATCCAGCACATCCAGAGAACTGGCAACGCCGTTGCGGTAGCGCAGATCGGCGAGGCGGAAACGATCGGCTTCGGCCTCGGCCTGCTGCTGCTGCGCACGCCACTGCTCACCCAGCGTGGCGCGCCCGGCCAGGGCATCGGCCACTTCGCGGAACGCGCTCTGAATGGCTTTCTCGTACTGCGCCACGGCGATGTCACGCCCGGCCAGGGCCGAATCGAGCCCTGCCTGGTTGCGCCCGGCATCAAAAATCGGCAGCAGGGCCTGGGGTGCCAGCGTCCAGCCCCAGGAACCGTTCTTGAACAAGCCAGACAGCGCGTTGCTGGCCGATCCGGCGCTGGCGGTCAATGCGATGCGTGGGAAGAAGGCGGCCTTGGCAGCGCCGATATTGGCGTTGGCCGCCAGCAGCAACTGCTCGGCCTGGCGCACATCGGCGCGGCGCGCCAGCAGGTCGGACGGCAACCCGGCCGGGATGCTGGCGAACGGAGTGT
>JAUYGP010000652.1 GCA_030690515.1 Giesbergeria sp. | reverse complement strand
GAAGCGCGCTTCCTCGATCACGCCGTCGTCGTTCACCTTGATCTGCAGCTTCATCACGTCGCCACAGGCCGGTGCGCCGACCATGCCGGTACCCACAGAATCGTCGCCCTTGTCAAACGAACCCACGTTGCGCGGGTTCTCGTAGTGGTCAATCACTTTTTCTGAGTAAGCCATGGTGTTTACCTCCTCGATTCAAATAACAGGTGCTGCGGACAATGCCTGCAGGCTCAGTGCGCGGCCCACTGGATAGTGCTCAGGTCCACGCCATCCTTGTACATATCCCACAGCGGGCTCAGGTCGCGCAGCCGGGTCACGTTTTCGCGGATCGTGCCAATGGCGTAGTCGATTTCCTCGGCCGTGGTGAAACGGCCTATCGTCATGCGCAGGCTGCTGTGCGCCAGCTCGTCGCTGCGGCCCAGGGCGCGCAGCACATAACTGGGTTCCAGGCTGGCCGAGGTACAGGCCGAGCCCGACGACACTGCCAAACCCTTGATACCCATGATGAGCGACTCACCCTCAACGTAGTTGAAGCTGATGTTCAGGTTGTGCGGTACGCGCTGCGCCATATCTCCGTTGATAAACACCTGTTCCATATCGGTCAGGCCATCGAGCAACCGCTTTTGCAGGCTGTGCGCCTTGGCAAGGTCTTGCGCCATTTCCTCGCGGGCAATGCGGAAAGCCTCGCCCATGCCCACGATCTGGTGCGTGGGCAGCGTACCCGAGCGCATACCGCGCTCATGGCCACCGCCGTGCATCTGGGCTTCGAGACGAATGCGCGGCTTGCGGCGCACATACAGAGCGCCAATGCCCTTGGGACCATAGGTTTTGTGGGAGGCCAGACTCATCAAGTCCACCGGCAGCGTGGCCAGATCAATGGGCAGCTTGCCCGTGGCTTGCGCTGCATCCACATGGAAGATGATGCCCTTTTCACGGCACATCGCGCCAATGGCCGGGATGTCCTGGATCACGCCGATCTCGTTGTTCACGAACATCACGCTGATCAAGATGGTGTCGGGGCGGATCGCCGCCTTGAGAACGTCGAAGTCCAGCAGGCCGTTTTCCTGCACATCCAGGTAAGTGACTTCAAAGCCCTGGCGCTCCAACTCGCGCATCACGTCCAGCACGGCTTTGTGCTCGGTCTTGACCGTGATGAGGTGCTTGCCCTTGCCTTTGTAGAAATGGGCCGCGCCCTTGATGGCCAGGTTGTTCGATTCCGTGGCGCCGCTGGTCCAGACGATTTCGCGCGGGTCTGCGCCGATCAGCTCTGCCACCTGGACGCGGGCCTTTTCCACGGCCTCTTCGGCTTCCCAGCCCCAGGCGTGGCTGCGGGATGCGGGATTGCCGAAATGCTCGCGCAGCCAGGGGATCATGGCGTCCACGACGCGCGGATCCACCGGTGTGGTGGCACCGTAGTCAAGGTAAATCGGAAAGTGAGAAGTCATGTCCATAGCTGGCTCGGTCAGGTATTCGGGCTGGCAATTGCAGTGCAGAGGGCGCAAGCTTGCCGCAAACGCGCGCCGCGCGCCGGTCGGCACGCAACCACCCGCTTCTGTATCAGGGTCTTCAGGATTTGGCGAACACGTTGCCCAGGGCAAACACTGAATTGGGTGCATTCACGCGGATCGGTTTGATCACGGGCGTGGTGGAGATGGCACGACGCGCCATCGGCTTGTCCTCGATCGTCAAGCCCTTGGCGAGCTGCTCGTCTACCAGCTTTTGCAGCGTGACGGAGTCCAGAAACTCGACCACGCGTTGGTTCAGCGTGGCCCAGAGGTCGTGCGTCATGCAGCGACCGGCTTCGCCCATGCAGTTTTCCTTGCCGCCGCATTGCGTGGCATCGATGGGCTCATCCACCGACACGATGATGTCGGCAATGGTGATGTCACCGGCTTTGCGCGCCAGCGTGTAACCGCCGCCAGGCCCACGGGTGGATTCGACCAGCTCGTGACGGCGCAGTTTGCCAAACAGTTGTTCCAGGTACGACAGCGAAATGCGCTGGCGCTGGCTGATCGCGGCCAGGGTGACCGGGCCATTGCCCTGGCGCAAGGCCAGATCGATCATCGCGGTGACCGCATAACGGCCTTTGGTAGTGAGACGCATCGCAAGCTCCTTCATTTGGCTTGTTGGTTCGTGAAACGCCTGAATGGTTCAAAACATCCAGGACACCGTCTCCACCCGTCCCGCAACAAGTCAATAGCCGCGGGTCTTCATCGTGGTTTTTTGTTTTCGGCTAAGGGTATTCTAGCACAATCCATATCAATTTTGTCGGGTAAAGAAACCAGGTGGTCGCAATTGCGCCATGCAAGTTGCAAAAACCTTGTATTCCTAGCCTGCTGAAGGGGCATTATCACTGCCATGGGCGCCAAAGGCCATGTCTTTGAGGCGCGACAACTGGTCGCGTACGCGGGCGGCCTGTTCGAACTCCAGGTTCCGCGCGTGTTCCAGCATCAGCTTCTCCAGCCGCTTGATCTCGCGGGCCAGGTCTTTTTCTGACATGTCCTCCGCCCGTGCGCGCTGCATCGCCTCTTGCTCCAGGCGCTGGGCGTCCTTGCCTGCCTTCTCGCTGTAGACGCCGTCAATCAGGTCTCTTACCTGCTTGACAATGCTGCGCGGCGTAATGCCGTTCGCGGTGTTGAATGCGACCTGCCGGGCGCGCCTGCGCTCGGTCTCACCGATGGCGCGGGCCATGGAATCGGTCACGCGGTCGGCATACAGAATGGCCTTGCCAGAGACATTGCGCGCCGCCCGGCCAATGGTCTGGATCAGGCTGCGCTCGGAACGCAAAAAACCCTCCTTGTCGGCATCAAGGATCGCCACGAGCGAGACCTCGGGAATGTCCAGGCCCTCGCGCAGCAGGTTGATACCCACCAGCACATCGAACGCTCCCAGGCGCAGGTCGCGGATGATCTCGACCCGCTCCACCGTGTCTACATCGCTGTGCAGGTAGCGCACCTTGACGCCGTTGTCGGTCAGGTAGTCGGTGAGCTGCTCCGCCATGCGCTTGGTCAGCGTGGTGACAAGCACGCGCTCGCGCAGGTCGGAGCGGATGCGGATCTCTTGCAGCACATCGTCCACCTGGTGGGTGGCGGGCCGCACTTCCACCAAGGGGTCTACCAGGCCCGTGGGCCGCACCACCTGTTCGACCACCTGGCTGGCGTGCTGCTTTTCGTAGTCGGCCGGGGTGGCAGACACAAACACCACCTGGCGCATGCGGGCTTCGAACTCCTCAAACTTGAGTGGCCGGTTAT
>JAUYGP010000628.1 GCA_030690515.1 Giesbergeria sp. | reverse complement strand
CAGCCCCGCCACCACCAGCGTATTCATGGCGCGTTGCCGTCCAGCCTGTGCAGCACGGCCTGCACGAGGTCGGCCGTGGCGGTGGGCCGGTCGCAGGCAATGGACTGGCGCCGGGGCATGCTGCGCAGCCAGGTGAGCTGCCGTTTGGCCAGTTGCCGTGTGGCAGCCATGCCGCGCTCGCGCAGCAGTGCCAGGTTGAGCGGCGTTCCCTCGGGGCGCGTGGCCTGGAAGTCAAGTTCTTCCCAGGCCTGGCGGTAACCCACGCAGCGCATCGACGGCAGATCGGGGTGCAGGTCGCCGCGTGCGCGCAACAGGCGTACTTCGTCCACAAAACCGGCATCCAGCATCGCGTCAAAGCGCTGCGCGATGCGTTCGTGCAGCCAGGCGCGGTTTTCGGGTTCCAAGGAAAAAAGGGCTCCAGCGCTCATGGGGCTTGCGCTGGTAGCTCCTGATTTTGTAGTGTGAAAGCTCGACAGCGGGCGGCCCGACACCTCCCACACCTCCAGTGCGCGTTGGATGCGCTGGCTGTCGCCCGGCGCCAGGCGGGCGGCGGTGGGGGGGTCTACACGCGCCAGTGCGGCGTGCATGGCGGGCCAGCCGATCTCTGACGCCTGCGCCTCCAGCCGCTCGCGCACGGCCGGGTCGGCGGCGGGCATGTCGTCAATACCGTCAAACAATGCCTTGAAGTACAGCATGGTGCCGCCCACCAGCAGCGGCAGCGCGCCGCGAGCACGGATCTCTCCCACCAGCCGCGTGGCGTCCTGCACGAACTCGGCGGCGCTGTAGGCCTGCAAAGGGTCGCGGATATCGATCAGGTGATGTGGCACAAAGGCGCGCTCCTCCCGCGTGGGCTTGGCCGTGCCGATGTCCATGCCCCGGTAGACCAGGGCCGAATCGACGCTGACGATCTCCACCGGCATGCGCCGACCGATCACGGCGGCCAGCGCCAGCGCACCGGCGGTCTTGCCCGAGGCTGTGGGGCCCGCCAGGGCGATAAAGGGGAGGGCGTCAGGCATGCTCATGCGGGTCCCCGAATTTTTGCACCAGGGTCCAGGCAATCAGGGCCAGCGCCACCGACCAGAACCATACGCCATGCACCAGCGGCCAGACAGTGCCGTTGAGGTGCGTGCCCACCCAGCCGCCAATGGCAAAGGCGGCCAGCATCATCATGAAACCATTGAGCGCCGAGGCCACGCCCGCCGCCTGCGGGAACGGCCCCACGGCGCCTGTCTGCCCGCAAGGCTGGTGGATGCCATGGCCCAGCATGAAGAGATAGAAAGGCAGCAGTAGCGCCCAGGGCTGGTGCCAGCCCATCCAGGCCACCAGCGCCATCAGCGTGCCACCACTGATGCTGAGCGCCCCCGCCAGCGCCACCGTGCGGCGCAGGCCGTGGCGCACGAGCAATGCGCGGCACACAAAAGTACCTGTGAAGTAGGCCAGCGCGGTGGACAGCAGCACCCAGCCGTACTGCGTGCGCGTCAAGCCCAGCACTTCGATGAAAACAAACGAAGAGGCCGCCAGAAAGGTGAACAGCCCGCCATAGGCCGCCGTCGTCAACAGCGAGTAGGCCCAGAAGGTAGGGTGGCGCAGCACCAGGCCCCAGGTGCGCAGCAGCGTTGCGGGTTGCAGCGCACGCGGGTTGCGCTGTGCCAGGGTTTCAGGCATGCGCAGCGCCACCAGCACCAGAGTGCCCAGGGCGTAGGCGGTGAGCGCCAGCAGGGCTGCGCGCCAGCCTAGCCATTCGGTCAGCAGCCCGCCCAACGGGGCGCACAGGCAGGCCACCAGCCCCAGCCCCGTGAGGGCCTTGGACATGGCGCGCGCACCGGCCAGCGGGGCATACAGGTCGCGCACGATGGCGCGGGCACACATCACCACCGCGCCCATGGCGGCGCCCTGGGCGGTGCGCCAGGCAATCAGCAGGGCCATCGACGGTGCCAGGGCACTGCCCACCGAGGCCACGGCATAGATGCACAACCCGGCCAGCAGGACCGGGCGGCGGCCAAAGCGGTCGGCCAGCGGCCCCCACACCAGTTGCGAGCAGCCAAAGGCCAGCAGCAACGCGCTGAGGGTGAGCTGCCCCGCCGCCACCGGCGCGCCCAGGGCGCGCGTGAGTGCAGGCAAAGCGGGCAGATAGAGGTCGGTGGTGACGGGCTGAATGCTCAGCAGCAGGGCCAGCACCACCACGGCCAGGCCGGGGGCTACGGGCACGGCGCCCACGGATGCCGCCGGGGCCGCAAGAGGAGGGGTTGACATGGTTTGGAGCGTACCAGACGGCCGGGCGATCGCTGCCCAGCGTGGCCGTGGAACGCTGCCTGGTGGAGGCCTCTGGAGAGGCGTGATTATGGTGTTGGTATATGAATGCCAATATAAATATAGACATTGTTATTCATGTATGTTATCATGTAATGCGTTGCGGGAATGCAAATAAATTCTCGCGGTTTCTATTAAAAGAAATAGCGGCATTTTAAATAACAAAAATGCACGTGTTTCGTTTTTATTCTTCAGTAATATTCTGCAATATTCCATCGGTCGTGGAAGGCAGAATATTTTTCATTTTTAACGGAGTACCCATCGACGATGCAGGAAGTTCTTGAGATGACGTTTGCCGGCAATGATGTGCTGGCATGGGCGCGTGCCGCGCTGTGGATTGTGGGCACCGTGGCCCTGACCAAATTTCTGTTGCCGGTGGTGATTCGCAACATTGCCCGGTGGGCTGCCGGTACCACCACGCGCTTGGATGATGCCGTGGTCAAAGCCCTGCGCACCGTGCGCTGGTGGATGGTGGCGCTGGTTGCGTTGTACCCGGCCAGCCACGAACTGGTGGTGCGTGCCGCGACAACCCGCTGGCTGGCCAGCATTGCCACCATTGCCTTCTTTTTGCAACTGGCGCTGTGTGCCAGCGCCTTCATCACCGCCT
>JAUYGP010000619.1 GCA_030690515.1 Giesbergeria sp. | reverse complement strand
TGATACCGGCCAGCAGCTTGTGGATGGACTGCGTAGCGTAGGTCACCGAATGCTTGGGGCGTACGCGCTTCTTGCCCATGGCGTGATAGCTGCCATAGAAGGGGTGGAAAGCCGCATGCGGCAGCCAGGCCTCGTCGAAGTGCAGGTTGTCCACGTAGCCGTCGAGCATGCCCTTGATGGTTTCGGTGTTGTAGAGAACGCCGTCATAGGTCGACTGGGTGAGCGTGAGAACGCGCGGCTTGACCTTCTTGGCGTCCACCCCTTTGAGCAAGGGGTTGGCCCGGATCTTGGCCTGGATGGCTGCGGGCTCGAACTCGCTTTGCGGAATCGGGCCAATGATGCCGAAGTGGTTGCGCGTGGGCTTCATGAACACGGGGATAGCCCCGGTCATGATGATGCTGTGCAAGATGGACTTGTGGCAGTTGCGGTCCACCACCACCACATCGCCCGGCGCCACGGTGTGGTGCCACACCATCTTGTTCGACGTGCTGGTGCCGTTAGTCACAAAGAAACAGTGGTCGGCATTAAAGATGCGCGCTGCATTGCGCTCGCTCGCGCCGATGGCGCCGTTGTGATCCAGCAGTTGGCCCAGTTCTTCCACCGCGTTGCACACGTCGGCGCGCAGCATGTTTTCGCCGTAAAACTGGTGATACATCTGGCCCACGGGGCTCTTCAAAAAAGCCACGCCGCCCGAATGACCCGGGCAGTGCCAGCTATAGGAGCCATCTTCGGCATAGTCCAGCAGCGCCTTGAAGAAGGGCGGTTTCACGCCTTCCAGGTAGCTCTTAGCCTCGCGAATGATGTGACGCGCCACGAATTCGGGCGTGTCTTCGAACATATGAATAAAGCCGTGCAGCTCGCGCAGGATATCGTTGGGCAGGTGGCGGCTGGTCTTGGTCTCTCCATGCACATAAATGGGCACTTCGGTATTCTTGCGGCGCACCTCACCAATAAAGCTGCGCAGGCTCAAAACGATGGGATCCAACCCCTCGCCAACGGTGAACTCCTCATCGTCAATGGACAAGATGAACGCACTGGCTCGGCTTTGCTGTTGTGCAAACTGCGACAGATCGCCGTAGCTGGTCACCCCCACAACCTCGAAACCTTCAGACTCAATCGCCTGCGCCAGGGCGCGGATACCAAGGCCCGAGGTATTCTCGGAACGATAGTCTTCATCGATGATGATGACGGGAAAACGAAACTTCATGCGCAGCCTCCGTGCAACCGTGCCCTGCCCGGCGAAAAAACGAAACAGGCGCGAAGTGTAAGGAATAAGCTTGACCAGCCTTTGAACAACGCCGCTTTTGACCCAAAATGTGGTGCACTAAAGACAAACCCTTAGGGAGATAGCTATGGAGGAATCCACCATCTGGTGGTTGCTAGCAGGAGGTGTGATCGTGGCCGAGTTGCTCACAGGCACTTTTTACCTGCTGATGGTGGCCCTAGGCTTGACCGCAGCCGCCTTGGTCGCCCACGCAGGCCTACCCCTGACGGGCCAGATCGTGACGGCGGCCGTAGTGGGCGGCGGCGCTGTCGTGGCCTGGCACTACGCCAAAAGAAAACGTCCCGGTGATCCATCAGCCCGGGCCGACCGCAGCGTGAACCTGGACGTGGGCGAAACTATCGCTATCGACAGCTGGAACGCCGACGGCACCACCACCGTGAAATACCGGGGCGCCACCTGGACAGCCATCCACCGCCCGGGTGTCACCCCTTCCACAGGCATGCACCGGGTCGCCGAACTGGTGGGCAGTCGCCTGCTTGTCGATCCGCTGTAACACCTGACTACATCACACACCCTCGAAAGGCTTCTCATGGAAATCGCTATCGTCCTCCTTGTCATCGCAGTGATCTTCATCGCACGTTCTGTCAAGGTGGTACCCCAGCAAAACGCCTGGGTGAAAGAGCGCCTGGGCAAGTATGCGGGCACCCTCACGCCGGGCCTGAACATCCTGGTGCCCTTCATTGATCGGGTCGCCTACAAACACAGCCTGAAAGAAATCCCACTTGATGTGCCCAGCCAGGTCTGCATCACGCGCGACAACACGCAGTTGCAGGTGGACGGCATCCTGTATTTCCAGGTTACAGACCCCATGCGCGCCAGCTACGGGTCGAGCAACTACATCATGGCGGTGACCCAGCTTGCGCAGACCTCGCTGCGCTCGGTCATCGGCAAGCTGGAACTGGACAAAACTTTTGAGGAACGCGACATCATCAACGCGCAGGTGGTACAGGCGATCGACGAAGCGGCGCTGAACTGGGGCGTCAAGGTACTGCGCTACGAAATCAAAGATCTGACCCCCCCAAAGGAAATCCTGCACGCCATGCAGGCCCAGATCACCGCCGAGCGTGAAAAGCGCGCATTGATTGCCGCATCTGAAGGCCGTCGCCAGGAACAGATCAACATCGCCACGGGCGAACGCGAGGCTTTCATCGCTCGCTCCGAGGGTGAAAAGCAAGCCGTCATCAATAAGGCGCAGGGCGAGGCTGAATTCATCAAGGCAGTCGCTGAAGCCAATGCACAAGCCATTGAACGCGTGGCCGCAGCCATCCGCCAACCAGGTGGACACGAAGCCGTGCAACTCAAGATCGCCGAGAAAGCCGTGGAAGCGTACAGCCAGGTCGCGTCCGACGCCACCACCACCCTCATCGTGCCAAGCAACATGACCGAGGTGTCCGCGCTGATCGGATCGGCCATGAAGATGGTGCAGGCGAACACAAAAACCGCCTGAGCCCCGTTGGAGCAGAGGGGTGTTCTGCTTTTTTGCACTGCCCTCCATTGTTTCTCAAAATGATCGCCCTCCTACGGCTATAATCGAAGGCTTAGGAGAGGTGGATGAGCGGTTTAAGTCGCACGCCTGGAAAGCGTGTGTGGGTTTATCCCCACCGCGGGTTCGAATCCCGCCCTCTCCGCCATATATAACCCTAAGTGATTGATTCACTTAGGGTTTTTTTACGTCCATGCGGAGAACCCCAAGAAAAAGGGCGTTCACCAGCATCTGGTGAACGCCCTTGGACGTTGTGGTGGTGGTGTGCAGTTTACTACCGAACTATTCGCTATTGGGGCTATTGAGTACTGCTGCGGGTTGTTGTCCGGCATCTGCACCTCGGGCATCGCCCATACCTGCTGAACCCTGTTCCGTCTGAGCAGGTTGGGTCGTAAAGTACATCTTGGCAGTGGTGCGTGCCATGTCTTCAGGGGTGCCACCGTAGCTGTCGATATCAAACTCCGCCTTCGCCCTCTCGTAGAGGTGGTACGGCTCCAACTCTCTCGTGGTGAGCAAGATAGCTCTCAGCTGGTGTTCCATGTTCAGGGTTTTTGTCCGCTCGATTTCCTCCGGCGTGAAGGGGTTCATTTTGGCCAGCAGTATGAATGTCTTGAAACGTTTCCGAGGAAGGGCGTCCGCGACGCGCCGCAGATTTTCAACATCTCTTTCGAACTCATCTGACTTGATCGGCCCTTGATCCTTGCACTCACCGATGATGATCACGGTCTTCCTTGGGTAAGGTCGCGGGATGACCCAAACGAAGTCCACCTCGCACTCGTTGCGAGTCTGGCCTTTCTTAGTGAGGTCCAGCGACGGGGAGTACACGCCGTCATGGAGCCCGCCACTGAGAGTGGTTTCCAATTGCTGGAGCGTCAGCGCAACCGGAACAGAACCTTGCGCGTTGCGTTCGGCACCCAGCACTCCCGAGCGCCGGTAATGCCACACCCCGCCCATCAATTGGCGGGTTGCATCGTATTCGTGGCCGCATAGCTCGCAAACTACACGCTGCATCAAGGCATCAAGTGCGATCCAGCTGGCCATCCGGCAACTTGGGCAGTTCAGCTCTACACCAATGCGAAATAGTCCCTTCTCGACCAAGTGGCCGAAGACATCATCTGGTTTCAGGTTCGTGCCACGAGGGCGCTGCTCGATATGAAGGTCGAGATGGTCGCTGAATTTGGCATCTGGATTGTCAGGGTCCTTCTGGCCGATCAATTCAAGGGCCCCCTTTTTGGTGAATGACGCAGCCGGCCCGTGTGTTCGCAATAAGCGGCGCACACCAGGAATCTTGAATACCCGAGCCCCCTGCAAGCCTCCCAGCCGGGAAATCAGTTGTCGCGTAATCAATCCGCCGTTGCTCAGCTTGGTGGTATAGCCCGCCATACCGAAAATGCGTTCCACGAGATCAGCTACGGGAAGTGCATGCAACCATGCGTCCGCGTCAGCCGCATCAATGACGATTCCGATCCGTTCCGACTCGATGCGCAGTCTGTTGTATTGGAAGTGCATCGTCCGGGCATAGAACTCGTTCAATTCCGGAAGGTAGGGCGGTTTAAAGGTGTATTGCTCGTCGCCATAAAGTCCGCCAATGAACGATACGGACGCAACAAGATGCTGGGTATGGAACCAGGTATCGCCGCAGAATGGCTTGTTACTGAGCGCAAACGAAACCTTGGGCTGGCTGCGTTCGCGCCCGAACACACCAAGAACGGAAACCTGATCGAAGCTCATCATCGGCGGCCTAACGTTCCGTCCGTTCCAGCTATGATCCGAAACTGGGCAGACCGTGAGTTCCATTCCCACAAACCCTTGCCTTACCTCCTCGATGTTTTCACGTCGTGTCCACGCCGCTACGCGCCGATCCCACTCATGGCGATGTGCAACTGACTGCCGCATCGCCTTTTCCCACGCCGGAATGAATTCAGCGTAACGCCCGAGGTGCGCCGGGTCGACAAACCACAGCGCGATGTCGGCTGCCCGGAGGTTCCAATGGCATACCAGATCATCAAGATTGGTGGCATCGCCGACGAAAAATCCAGGACTGTCCCATCCGGCCTGAACACCATAGTGGCGCTCGAGCGCGTGGCGCGAAAGGTAGCTGATGCTCGGATGGTCCAGGATGTCTGCCGGGATTGGCGATACAGAATCGAGACCGAACTCGGTTGTCACGAATCCTTGCGCCAGCATTTCCCGGTAGTCGATGCCGATCTCGTCGGCGC
>JAUYGP010000614.1 GCA_030690515.1 Giesbergeria sp. | reverse complement strand
GAAATGTCCCTGCAAGCCTGCCAGGCGTTCGAAGCGGCCCTGGATGTCGGTGGCCTGCGCCTTGACCTCCTGTACACAAATACAATCCGGCCCGGTGTCGGCGATCCATTGCTCCACGCCCTTGCTGGTGGCCGAGCGGATGCCGTTGAGATTGAGGCTGGTTAATCTGAACAAGGAATTCCCCATGGTGGATGTTGGCGCGCATGCCGAATCAGGAGACGATTTGGCGCAGGGTTTCGTGCAGTTTGCAGTGGAGTCCGGCGTCCTGCGTTTTGGCGAATTCAAGACCAAGGCAGGGCGTCTGAGCCCGTATTTCTTCAACGCGGGGCTTTTCGACGACGGCAACAAACTCGGCCGCCTTGCGGAATTCTATGCAAAAGCCCTGTTGGCCAGTGGTATCGAGTTCGACATGGTGTTCGGCCCGGCCTACAAGGGCATCCCGCTCGCGGCCACCGTGGCAGTGGAACTGGCCCGGCGGGGCCGCAATGTGCCCTTTGCCTACAACCGCAAGGAGGCCAAGGACCACGGCGAAGGGGGCACTCTGGTGGGTGCGCCACTGCGTGGACGGGTGCTCATCATCGACGATGTGATGTCTGCCGGTACGGCGGCGCGCGAGTCGATTGCCCTGATCCAGGCGGCAGGAGCTACGCCCCATGCAGTAGCCATTGCACTGGACCGGCAGGAAAAAGCCACCGAGAATGGGCACGATGTGCCGCACAGTGCGGTGCAGTATGTGCGCCACCAGCTTGGATTGCAGGTGTGTGCGATCGCCACGCTGGCAGACTTATTGCTCTACCTGTCCGATGCGCAGGGCAGTGCCGACATGGCGGCCCACCGCGAAAAGGTGCTGGCCTACCGCCAGCAGTATGGAGTCAATGAAGGGTGATCCATTGAAAAGATCGGTGCCGAAGCTGTTGGTGGGTGGTGTGCTGGCAGGCCTGTGTGGGCTTGTGGCCGCCCAGGGTGCTCTAGCCAATACCCAGAGCATCTACACCTGCGTAGACAAGCAGGGCCGCAAACTCACGTCCGATCGGCCTATCCCGGAGTGCATTGACCGTGAGCAGCGCGAGTTAAGCCCCACGGGCACTGTGCGCCGGGTCATTGGCCCCACTCTCACAGACCACGAGCGTGCCGCGCGAGAGGTCGAGCGTCGCAAGGAGCTTGAAGAGCGCAACCGCATCGCTGATGAGCGCAGACGCGAGCGCGTTCTGATTGCGCGCTACCCCGACAAGGCCACGCACGATGCCGAGCGTGCCTTGGCCATTGCGCAGGTGGATGCGGTGACTACCACGGCCACCCAGCGCATTGCCGAACTGCAGGCCCGGCGCAAGACGCTGGACCAGGAAATGGAGTTCTACCGCAAGGATCCAGCCAAAGCACCCATGCTGCTACGTCGTCAACTGGCCGAAAACGACGAGGGCGTGGAAGAGCAGCGCCGCTTTATTGCCGGGCAAGATCAGGAAAAGCGGCGTATCCACCAGCGTTTTGACGAAGAGCTGGTACAGCTTCGACAGCTGTGGGTTGCCCAGCGCGCCGTACCGACGCTGCTGGTTCCCCCGCCCGTGACTACCGCGCGTTAGCCCAGGCGCGCGTGCAGCAGGTCGGTCGCCTGTTGCGGGTTGGCCTTGCCCTTGCTGGCCTTCATGACCTGGCCGACCAGCGCGTTGAATGCCTTGTCTTTGCCCGCCTTGAACTGCGCCACGTTGTCAGGGTTGGCGGCGATCACTTCATCGACGATCTTCTCGAGTGCTCCCGTGTCGTTCATCTGTTTGAGGCCCTTAGCCTCGACGATCGCATCGACATCGCTGCCCTGGCCTGTCCAGAGTACGTCGAAGACCTGCTTGGCCGCATTGTTTGAGATCGTCCCATCGGCAATGCGTGCCAGCATGGTGGCCAGCTGCGCGGGGGCGATGGGCACCTGCTCCATCGCCATCTCGCCCGCATTCAAGCGCCGCGACATTTCTCCCATGATCCAGTTGCTTGCCAGCTTGGCCTGGCCGCTGGCTTGGGCTGCTGCCTCAAAATAGGCCGCCATGGCTTTGCTCTGTGTGAGTGTGGTGGCGTCGTATTCGGGCACGCCGTAGTCCTGCACGAAGCGCGCTGCCATGGCACGTGGCAGCTCCGTCATCTGCGCGCGGGTGTTCTCCACCCAATCAAGGCCAATCACCAGCGGTGGCAGGTCAGGGTCGGGGAAATAGCGGTAGTCGGCCGCGTCTTCCTTGGTGCGCATGGCGCGTGTTTCGCCCGTGTCGGGATTGAACAGCACCGTGGCCTGCTGGATGGTGCGGCCGTCTTCGATTTCTTCAATCTGCCAGCGGATCTCGTAATCGATCGCCTGTTGCATGTTCTTGAAGCTGTTCAGGTTCTTGATCTCGCGGCGCGTGCCCAGTTCGGCGCCTGGTTTGCGCACCGAAACGTTGGCGTCGCAGCGGAACGACCCTTCCTGCATGTTGCCGTCACAGATGCCGATCCAGGTAACGATCTTGTGCAGCTCTTTGGCGTATGCGACAGCTTCTTCGGAGGAACGCATGTCGGGCTCGGTCACGATCTCCAGCAGCGGCGTGCCTGCACGGTTCAGGTCGATGCCGCTCTGGCCGATGAAATCCTCATGCAGCGACTTGCCTGCGTCTTCTTCGAGGTGGGCCCGCACCAGGCGCACGGTTTTCCTTTCGTCGCCCAGGAAGAAAGAAACTTCACCGCCCTGCACCACCGGGATTTCGAACTGGCTGATCTGGTAGCCCTTGGGAAGATCAGGGTAAAAGTAGTTCTTACGGGCAAAAATGCTCACTGGCGCAATGTGGGAGCCCAATGCCAATCCTAATTTGATAGCGCAGGCCACGGCCTCGCGGTTCATCACGGGGAGGGTGCCGGGCAGGGCCAGGTCAACGGCGCAGGCCTGGGTGTTGGGCTCGGCTCCAAAGGCGGTGGGCGCGCGGCTGAAGATTTTGCTTTGCGTGGCGAGTTGGGTGTGGGTCTCGAAGCCGATGACGACTTCATAGCCATGGATGAGTTTCGAGGTCATGTCAGATGCCCTCCGGAGCCTGGAGGTGGTAATCGGTTGCTTGCTGCAGGCGGTGCGCGGCGTTCAGCAGACGGGCCTCGCTGAAGTAGTTGCCAATGAGCTGCAGGCCGACGGGCATGCCGCCTTCGCCAAAGCCTGCGGGCACGCTCATACCGGGCAG
Source organism: Giesbergeria sp. (assembly GCA_030690515.1). Taxonomy (GTDB): domain Bacteria; phylum Pseudomonadota; class Gammaproteobacteria; order Burkholderiales; family Burkholderiaceae_C; genus Simplicispira. The sequence continues at coordinate 7,755 of JAUYGP010000614.1, read as the reverse complement.
GCCTGCCAGCGATGCCGGCAGCGTATAGATGTCGGCCAGGTAGTCGGCCAGCGGGTTGTTGCCGTGCTCACCCAGTTTCCAGGCCACCGTCGGCGCCACGGGGCCCGCGATCAGGTCGCACTCCTTGAAGGCGTTCTGGAAATCGTCGGCGATCATGCGGCGGATCTTTTGCGCCTGCAGGTAGTAGGCGTCGTAGTAACCGTGCGAGAGTACGTAGGCGCCAATCATGATGCGGCGCTTGACCTCGGCGCCAAAGCCTTCGGCGCGGGTCTTCTTGTACATGTCCACCAGGTCGGTGTAGTCCTTGGCGCGGTGGCCAAACTTCACGCCATCAAAGCGCGAGAGGTTGGACGAGGCCTCGGCCGGCGCGATGATGTAGTAGACCGGAATGGACAGTTCGGTGCGTGGCAGGTGGATGGGCACCAGCTTGGCGCCTAGCTTTTCGTATTCCTTGAGCGCGCCGTCGACTGCGGCGCGAACGTCGGGGGACAGACCCTCGCCAAAGAACTCGGCCGGGATGCCAATGCGCAGGCCGTCGAGGGAATCGTTCAACGCGCGGCTGAAATCCTCGGCAGGCATATCGAGTGAGGTGGAGTCGCGATCCAGATCGGGCCCGCACATGTTGGAGAGCAGCAGGGCGCAGTCTTGCGCCGAACGTGCCATGGGGCCGGCCTGGTCCAGGCTGGAGGCAAAGGCCACCATGCCATAGCGCGAGGCGCGGCCATAGGTGGGTTTGATTCCCGTGATGCCGCAAAAACTGGCTGGCTGGCGGATGGAGCCACCGGTGTCCGTGCCCGTTGCGGCCGGTGCCAGGCGTGCCGCTACGGCAACTGCACTGCCACCCGAAGAGCCGCCGGGAATGCGGTCGGTCGCCCAGGGGTTGCGTACGGGTGCAGGAGCGTCGAAACCGACCGGTGCTACCGCCGAATTCTCGTTAGCCGAGCCCATGGCGAATTCGTCGCAGTTGAGCTTTCCGAGGGTCACCGCCCCAGCCCCGGCCAGGTGCGTGACAACTGTGGCGTCAAAGGGAGACTGGTATCCGGTCAGCATCCGGGACCCGGCGGTGGTGGGAAAGTCGCGCGTGACGAAGATGTCTTTGTGCGCCAGCGGCACGCCTTCGAGAGGGCCCGCGGTTCCATTGGCCAGGCGCTCATCGGCGCTGCGCGCCTGGGCCAGGGTGGCGTCTTCGTTCAGGGACACAAAAGCGCCCAGGTTCTGGCGCTGCTGTGCGCGGGCCAGGAAATGCTGTGCCACTTCCACGGCAGAGACGTGGCGTTCGCGTAGTTCGGCGGCAAGCTGGGCCACGCCCAGGTCATGCAGTGCGGTGCGGGGGGTCATACGGGCCTTACTCAATCACTTTGGGCACAAGGAACAGACCCCGTTCGACAGCCGGAGCGTTCTTCTGGTTGGCATCGCGTGCGTTGGGCTCGCTGGCGATGTCGTCGCGCAGGCGCAGCGCAATGTCCTGAATGGTGGCGACAGGGTGGGACAGGGGTTCAATGCCCTGGGTATCCACAGCGCGCATCTTCTCCACGATATTGAAGAAACCGTTCAGCTGCGTGAGTGCTTGCTCACTTTCGCTGGGGCTGATTTCAAGACGTGCCAGATGGGCAATGCGGACGATGTCCTGGGGGGTCAGTGCCATAGGGAAAAAAGGGTCGGAAACCGGATGTAAAGCTTCGAAAGCGGGTATTCCGGCAGAAGTTATTCACAGGGGATGCGTTATTATCCCGCCTTTGCCGCTATACACCGCAATTGGCGGGTAAATGTGCGCAGTAGACCCAGATTAGACACCACAAAACCGGCGATGGCAGGCCGAAGCGCTTGCTGTGCCCGAGAGGATTTTGAATGTTCGGAGCTTTCCGTCGGTACTTTTCCACCGATCTTGCCATTGACCTTGGCACTGCCAATACGCTGATTTTTGCCCGCGACAAGGGGCTGGTGCTGGACGAGCCCTCTGTAGTGGCCATCCGCCATGAAAGTGGGCCGCACGGCAAAAAGGTCATCCAGGCCGTGGGCCGTGAAGCCAAGGCGATGCTCGGCAAGGTGCCCGGCAATATCGAGGCCATCCGCCCGATGAAGGACGGCGTCATTGCCGATTTCGTCATCACTGAGCAGATGATCAAACAGTTCATCAAGATGGTGCACCCCCGCACCTTGTTTACGCCCAGTCCGCGCATCATCATCTGCGTGCCCTGCGGCTCGACCCAGGTCGAACGCCGCGCGATCAGGGACGCCGCCGAGGCTGCGGGTGCCACGGCGGTCTATCTGATCGAGGAGCCCATGGCGGCAGGCATTGGGGCGGGTCTGCCTGTCAGCGAGGCCAGCGGCTCCATGGTGGTGGACATCGGTGGCGGAACGACGGAAGTGGGCGTGATCTCTCTGGGTGGCATGGTCTACAAAGGCAGTGTGCGCGTGGGGGGCGACAAGTTTGACGAAGCCATCATCAGCTACATCCGCCGCAACTACGGCATGCTGATCGGTGAGCCGACAGCCGAGGCTATCAAGAAGAAGATTGGTAGCGCCTTCCCGGGTTCGGAAGTACGCGAGATGGAAGTGCGTGGTCGCAACCTCAGCGAAGGCGTGCCACGCAGTTTCACTATTTCCAGCAACGAAGTGCTCGAAGCCCTGACCGAACCACTCAACCAGATCGTTTCGGCCGTCAAGAATGCGCTGGAACAGACCCCGCCTGAACTGGGTGCTGACATCGCGGAGCGCGGCATGATGCTCACCGGCGGCGGCGCTTTGCTGCGTGACCTTGACCGTCTGTTGGCCGAAGAAACCGGCCTGCCCGTGCTGGTGGCTGAAGATCCCTTGACCTGTGTGGTGCGTGGCTGCGGCATTGCGCTCGAGCGCATGGACCGCGCAGGCAGCATCTTCACCAGCGATTGAACTATCCAGGCGTCACCCACACCGTGGCCCGGCGCTATCGCTGCATGAACCAGGCTGTTCAACTCCACTCGTTCTGCATGGTGGTGCGGGACGTTCTGCTCCCCGCCTGAAGGAGAGGCAGGATGCCGCTTGGAACTGTGGATCGCCGTGCCCCTTCCTTCATGCGACAGGGGCCGTCGGCTATTTCGCAGCTTGTTCTGTACAGCGCCTTGGCGCTGTTTTTGATGGTGGCGGACGCCCGTTTCCATGTGACCGATCCCTTGCGCAAGGTGATTGCAGCAGTGCTCTATCCCGCCCAGTGGGCCATGATCAAGCCTGTAGAAATGGCGGGAGAGGCGGCAGGGTATTTCGAGACCCTGCAGGCTGCACAGTCCGAGTCGGATCTGGCGCGCAAGCAGCTGGCGCTGCAGTCACAACGAGCTCACCAAGCCGATCAGCTGGCCCAGGAAAATGAACGCCTGCGCCGGTTGCTGGATTTGCGTGCGCGCCTGCAAGGAGCATCTCAGGCCGCGCAAATCCTGTATGAGACCACTGATTCTTATTCACGCCGGGTCGTAGTGGACCGTGGCCAGGATGCAGGCGTGCAGCCAGGCTCCCCGGTGCTCGATGGCGCCGGCGTACTGGGGCAGGTGACGCGGGTCTATCCCTTTGTGAGCGAAGTCACCTTGCTCATCGACCGCGATCAGGCCATCCCGGTGGTCAATATGCGTACCAGTGCGCGTGGCGTGGCCTATGGAGATCCCGTGGCCAGCCATGGGGGTGGGATGGAGCTGCGGTTCGTGTCGGCCAATGCGGATGTTCAGGAAGACGACCTGTTAACCACCAGCGGTCTTGATGGTGTGTACCCGTCAGGGTTGCCTGTAGCACGAGTGGTGCGCGTCGAGCGGCGTGCCGATTCTGCTTTTGCGCGCATTTATTGCGCCCCCGTTGCGGCGATTCAGGGTGCACACCATGTGCTTTTGCTAGAGCCCGTGGCGGGAAGAATTCCGCAGCAACCCGAGCCAGCGCCTGACGATAGCGCGGGCCGGAAGAAGGGGCGGAAATGAGGTACCAAGTTTTTGCTTGGTCTGGAGAATCGCCATGATCATGCCCCGCGGACAGCAATTGCTGTTGCCGGTCAATCCCGTGTTCATTGGCGCCAGTCTGGTGGCGGCGCTGGCGTTCAATATGCTGCCCCTGGGGCATGTGCCCTGGATGCCAGACGCTTTGGTCGTCCTTCTGGCCTTTTGGGGTGTGCACCAGCCGCTGCGCGTGGGCATGGGAATGGCGTTCCTGCTGGGACTGTGCATGGACGTGCAACAGTCGGCCCTGCTGGGGCAGCATGCATTGGCCTACACCGTACTGCTCTATGGCACCAGCCGTACACACCGGCGCGTGCTGTGGTTCAGGCCTGGGCAGCAGTCTTTGCAAATGGTCGGATTGTTTGTTGTGGTCCATGCCGTGCTGTTGCTCGTGGGCATACTCGCGGGGGGCGTTTTTCCAGGCTGGTCCATGGTGGCTGCCCCGGTGCTCGAAGCCATGTTCTGGCCGCTGGCAAGTTGGGTGTTGCTTGCGCCGCAGCGCAGGTCACCTGACAGCAGCGACAAGCGGGCGCAATGATGCCGATGGCGGAATACAGGTGGATGGCGCTTGATCACAAGAGGCCCTGTGCATCTCTCGCCCGCATGGCTGGTGCTCTGCTGCCATGACCGAACTGCGCAATGCTGAACTGGATGCGCGGCGGTTTCGCTGGCGTATTCTGGTGGTGGGGGCTGTTGTTTTCTTTGCCTTCTGCCTGGTGGTGGCGCGGCTGGTTTTTCTGCAGGTGGTGCGGCATGAAGATCTGGCGGAGCAGGCGGAGAGCAACCGTACCGCTATCGTGCCCGTGGTGCCCAATCGGGGGCTGATACTCGATCGCAATGGCGTCGTGCTCGCCACCAACTACGCCGCCTACACGCTTGAAATCACGCCCTCTCGGGTGAATGAACTGGACGAAACCATCGATGCGTTGGCGCAGGTGGTGGACATACAGCAGCGCGACCGGCGGCGGTTCCGGCGCCTTATGGAGGAGTCGCGCGGTTTCGAGTCGCTTCCCATCCGCACGCGGCTGTCCGACACAGAGGTGGCGCGCTTTACAGCGCAGCGGTACCGATTTCCAGGTGTGGATGTGAAAGCGCGCTTGTTTCGCAACTATCCGCTGGGTGAGGTCGCCAGCCATGCCATCGGTTACATCGGACGCATCAACCAGGCAGAAAAAGCGCACATCCAGGATTCAGACGATGAAGCCAACTACCGGGGCACCGACTACATTGGCAAACTGGGCATCGAACACAGCTTCGAGTCGTCCCTGCACGGCATCACCGGTGTCGAGCAAATGGAAACCTCGGCCGGCGGTCGGGCCGTGCGCAGGCTCAACAGCTTCCCGGCGACACCTGGCCAGACGGTAAAGCTGTCGCTTGACATTAAACTGCAGAAGATGATCGAGGATTTGTATGGAGACCGCCGTGGTGCCTTGGTCGCCATCGATCCACGCACGGGGGAAATTCTGGCCCTGGTGAGCAAGCCGACCTTTGATCCGAACCTGTTTGTTGAAGGTATCGACGTGGAGAACTGGACAGCGCTCAACCAGTCGCTCGACAAGCCTTTGCTTAACCGTGCGCTGCGCGGTACTTACCCTCCAGGCTCCACCTACAAGCCTTTCATGGCACTCGCGGCCCTGGAGACCGGCAAGCGCACGCCGACCGCCATCACCATGGACAATGGCTCCTGGACCTTTGGCGGGCACACCTTTCGCAGCCATGGCGATCACGGCCTGGGTGCTGTGGACATGTACCGCAGCATCGTGCAGTCGAGCAACGTCTACTACTATCAGTTGGCCAACGACATGGGTGTGGACGCCATGCACGATTTCATGAAGCCGCTGGGGCTGGGGCAGATTACGGGCATTGACCTCAACGGCGAGGTGCGCGGTGTGCTGCCCAGCCAGGAATGGAAACGCAATGCGTACCGTCGGCCTGAGCAAAAGAAATGGTATGCGGGAGAGACCATTTCTTTGGGTATTGGCCAGGGGTACAACACCTTCACCATGTTGCAGATGGCGCAGGCCACAGCGACGCTGGCCAATGGTGGGGTGCAGCACCGGCCCCATCTTGGTGTTGCCACGCTGGATGCCGTGACGCGCAACAGCCATCCTATCGAGCAACCGGCCGCCGTGGATCTGGGCTTCAAACCAGCCAATGTGGACGTGGTGCGGCGGGCCATGGCCGGCGTGACGCAAGGGGGCACCTCGACCCGCGTGTTCGCTGGGGCGCGCTATCTGTCTGCTGGCAAGACGGGTACGGCGCAGGCGGTGACCATTGGACAGAAAGACCGTTACAACGCCGCCAAGCTCGAAGAACGCCAGCGAGACCATGCGCTCTACATCGCCTTCGCTCCGGTCGAGGCGCCCCGCATTGCGCTGGCGGTGATTGTTGAAAATGCGGGTTTTGGTGCAGCCCATGCCGCGCCGATTGCCCGGCGTGTTTTTGACTACTGGCTCCAGGGCGAATACCCCAGCGAAGAAGACATGGTCGCCACGCGCAAAGGCTTGGCCACGGCACCCATCGGCAAGCCCCGGCAGGTGACTGATATCACGCTGCCTGCGGCAGAGTGATGGGCGTCAGGCGGGAACGCTGGCAGCAGAGGCTGGGCGCAGTTGGCTGAACACCAGGGCCACCACCACCAGGCTGGCGCCGCTCAGTCCGGCCCAGCCCATGCGTTCACCCAGCAGAGCCCAGGCCGTGAGAGCCGCAAAGACGGGCTCCAGGCCAAAAATGATGGCGCTGCGCATGGCGTCCACACGCTGCTGCCCCCAGGCCTGCAGTGTGACGACCACCACGCTGGCCAGCAGGCCCAGGTAGAGCAGCGCCATCCAGGCAGAAGTGCCGATGTGCGCGAGCGTTCCTAGCCAGGCCATGCCTTCGCCGCGCGCCAGAAGCAGTGCCATGGACGCCAGACACATCATCGTGGCCTGCGCGGCCGCCATGCGGGTAGCGCGCAGCGGCTGGGTCAGATGGCGGCGTGCGCACTCCTCCAGCGCAAGAATGTAAATGGCGTAAAACAGGGTGCTGGCCAGGGTCAGTGAATCGCCTAGATTCCACGGCTCATCCTCATGGAACATCAGCACCATGCCGCCACAGGCCATGGCGCAGGCCACCCACAGTTGCCAGCCATAGCGGCGCTTCAGCACCAGCATGGCCAACAAAGGCACGACCAGGACATTCAGGCCTGTCACAAAGGCATTTCGGTTGCTGCTGGTACGCGCCAGTCCTTCAATCTGCAGCCAGAACGCCAGAAACAGCAACAACCCCAGGGCGCAGCCCCACAGGCGCTCGCCGCGGCGCATGTCCCACCACAGCGGCCCGAGAACCACCAGCGCAATGGCGAAACGCAGCCAGATGATCTGCAGGGCATCGAGCTGCACGGACAGCAACTTCATGGCTGGGAAGGTCGTTCCCCACACCATGGTGACCAGCAACAGGGCCAATAGGCCATAACGTTCACGACGCATGAAAAAAAGCTGACCAGTTGCCCGGCCAGCTTCGTGATGGGTGCCAGGAATATCAGTTGAAGAGGTATCGCGCCTGCAGGTTCAGGCGTGTCATGCGGCCCGTTTCATTGGCAAAGGTGGTGCGGCGGCCACCCAGCAGTTCACCGCCCAGCTCCACGTTCTTGATGGGTGTGTAATACAGCCCGGCATGCCACTGGAACAACTTGAGATTGCCACCCGAGCCGTAGGCGTTCACGTAGTCATCCCCCAGCTTGCGGCGGGATTCCACCCAGCCCATGGACAGGGTGCCGCGCAACTGTTCGCTGAACACATTGCCCAGGCCCAGCACTACGCCC
>JAUYGP010000590.1 GCA_030690515.1 Giesbergeria sp. | reverse complement strand
ACGGCGCCATGGTGAGCAAACCCCGGCCCAACGCCTGCGCAGCGCCACTGGCCTTGCCACTGAGCCACAAGCCCAGGTCATCGAGCTTGACGATACCGCCGACCAGGCCATAGACGCCCACCGTCATCAAAATGGCAATGCCGACCAGCACCGCCACCTGCTGGGCAAAAGCAGCCGTAGCCACCGTGCCCAGCGCAATCACAATGATTTCGGCCGAGAGAATGAAGTCGGTACGCACCGCGCCTTTGATTTTTTCCTTCTCGAACGCCACCAGGTCCACGGCCGGGTTGGCATTGGCCTGCAAGTGCTGGACCGCATCCACGGTGTCCTCTTTGGCATGCAGAAATTTGTGGGCCAGTTTCTCGACCCCCTCAAAGCACAAATAGGCGCCACCCAGCATGAGCAAGGGCGTGATAAGCCAGGGCAAAAAAGCGCTGATGGCCAGCGCCGCGGGCACCAAAATCGCCTTGTTTACCAGCGACCCCTTTGCCACGGCCCAGACCACCGGCAGCTCTCGCTCGGCGCGCACCCCGGTGACCTGCTGGGCGTTGAGGGCCAGGTCGTCGCCCAGCACCCCCGCCGTTTTCTGCGTGGCGACTTTGGTCATGGTGGCCACGTCGTCCACCATGGCCGTGCTTTTATGGGCGGCCACCTTGGTCATGACGGCCACGTCGTCCAGAATCGCGGCAATGTCGTCGAGCAAGGTCAGCAAACTAGCTCCGGCCATGGAAAATCCTTCAAGGGGTGATGGGGGATGCGATTATGAAGGCCCCGGTCATCCCTTGAGGAGCAGCGCTCAAACCCATTCGCACTCACAGGTGAAGTGGCGCAAAAACTGCGGCTGCTTGGTGATTTTTACGCCGCGAATGCTCGACGCCTTCTCTTTCACCTCGGCAATCACCTCGGCGGCGTAGTCGAAGTGCGACTGGGTGTACATGCGGCGTGGGAACGCCAGGCGCACCAGCTCCATGCTGTGGTAAGTCTCCCGGCCGTCGGGCAGGCGCTTGCCAAACATCACCGAGCCAATCTCCACGCCGCGAATGCCCCCTTCCAGATACAGCGCATTGCACAGCGCCCAGGCCGGGTAATGCTCCACCGGCATACCGGGCAACACCGTTTTGGCGTCGATGTACACCGCGTGGCCCCCTGTGGGCTTGACGAAGCCGACGCCCGCAGCCTCCAGGCGTTCGCCCAGGTACTCGGCCGTGCGCAGGCGGTAGCGCAGATAGTCCTCGTCCATGCCCTCCTCCAAGCCGACGGCCATTGCTTCGAGGTCGCGCCCGGCCAGACCGCCGTAGGTGGGGAAGCCTTCCATCATGATCAGGCCGTTGCGCACGCCGTCCATCCATTCGTCACTGCGCAGCACGATGAAGCCGCCGATGTTCACCATGGCGTCTTTCTTGGCGCTCATGGTGGCGCCATCGCAGTAGGAGAACATCTCTTTCACAATGTCTCGGATGGGGGTGTTCTCGTAGCCCGGCTCGCGCATCTTGATGAACATGGCGTTTTCCGAGAAACGGCACACATCCATGATGAAGGGCTTGCCGTACTTCTTGAGCAGCTTGGAGTAGGCCCGGATATTGGCCATGGAGACGGGCTGGCCGCCTCCGGTGTTGTTGGTGACGGTGATCATGCCAAACGGAATGCGTGCGCCCTCTTTCTGCAGCACCGCCTCAACCCGCTCCAGGTCAATATTGCCCTTGAAGGGGTAGATCAGCGCGGGCTGCAGGCCTTCGGGAATGACCAGGTCCACCGCCTCGATGCCGAGGTATTCGAGGTTGGCGCGCGTGGTGTCAAAGTGGCAGTTGTTGGGCACCAGGTCGCCCTTCTTGCACACCGCCGTAAACAGCACCTTCTCCGCCGCACGGCCCTGGTGCGTGGGCACGAAGTGCTGCATGCCAGTGATGTCCTGGATGACTTTTTCCAGCCGGTAAAAGCTGCGCGCCCCGGCATAGCTCTCGTCGCCCTCCATGATGGCGCCCCACTGGCGGCTGGACATGGCACCGGTGCCCGAGTCGGTCAGCCAGTCGATCAGCACGTCTTCCGCGCGCAGTTTGAAAACATTGAGCTTGGCGGCGGCCAGCATGTGTTCGCGGTCGGCGCGACTGGTCATGCGGATGGGTTCCACACTTTTAATGCGGAAGGGTTCAATCAGGGTTTTGGGCATTGGGGCTCCTTGGTGATCAGGTCAGGAGCGCAAAGTTATCACCGGGATAAAGGGCGTGGTGTCGGTTAAAAGCAACAACCCAATCGCACCCTGATGCGGCGCATAGCTTCCCATATATTTATGCAAAATATGGCTCTAGCGCTTACTGGGTAAGCGCTATAAGCTATCAATACAATAGCATTCAAAGATAAGGCGAAAGCAACCACACCAGGCGGTTGCGCAAGCGCACGGGCAGGCGCTGGCGAGCAAGCGTGGCGGCATCGAGGCGAGCGGCCTGGGCAATGCGTGCATCAATCAACGGGTGGAGCGCGCACACCAAGCCTTCGTCATAGCACTCCAGGTTGTATTCAAAATTGAGCCGCAGGCTGCGCGCATCCCAATTGGTCGAGCCGATCAACGCCCAGGCACGATCGACCACGAACAGCTTGCCGTGGTCAAACGGGGCTGGGCTCAGATGGATACGGCAACCCGCAGCCAGCAATTCATCACACTGCGGGCGCATGGCCCAGTCGAGCAGCGGCAAGTTGCTGCGCGCGGGTAGCACGATGTCTACCTCCACGCCGCGCAGCGCGGTGGTCTGCAGTGTGCTCAGAACCACTTCGTCGGGCAGGAAATACGGCGTAACGATGCACACCGTATGGCGCGCGGCCGCCAGCGCGCCCAGAATCACCTGGCGCATATTGCCGATATCGGCATCGGGCCCGTCGGCCACACCACGGGCCAGCACCGGGCCACTGGAGACCGGCGGTGCAAACCAGGGCGTGCCATGCAGGCGCTCGCGCGTGGTAAAGGCCCAGTCGGTGGCAAAAGTGCGCTGCATATCGGTCACCACGGGGCCACGCACCTCAAAATGCAGGCAGTGCGCGGGCGCAACCGGGTGCAGGCCCAGCCAATGGTGGGCGCTGACGTTCATGCCGCCGGTAAAACCGACCACACCATCGACGACCAAAATCTTGCGGTGGTTGCGCAGATTGATGTGCGAGAGCAGCCGCGTGATGGCCGGCCGCAAAAATACAGCGCACGGGATACCCAAGACCCGCAGCCTTTTGAGCACCCCGGTAGGCCGGTAGCGCGCACCGACCGCGTCCACCAACACACGCACCTGCACGCCACGTGCATGGGCGCGCGTCAAGGCTTCTACAAAGGCATCGCCCGCTCCGTCGTTGTGGAAGATATAGGTCTGCAGCGTGATGGAGTGCTGCGCTGCATCGATGGCGGCCAACATGGCAGGGTAGGCGTGGTCGCCATCGGTCAGCGGTTGCACACTGTTGCCCCCCAGCAGGGGCTTGCCCATGATCTGGAGCCCCACGCGCGCCACACCGGCCAGGGAGGCATGCACCGCATCGCAGGGCACAGCAAAGGCTTCGGCCGCATCGCCATCGCCTTGCCAGGCCTTGCGCAAGCCCAGTGCCACACCGGTGCGCCCAATGCGGTTGATGCCCAGCAGCCAGTAGGCGAACGCGCCGCCAAACGGCGCTAGCCAAGCCAGCCCAATCCAGGCCACGGCCGTGTGCACCTCTTCCTTTTTCATCAGTGCGTGCAAGGTGACGGCCAGCGCCAGCCCGATGTGTACGGACGACAGCAGCCACAGCGCAAAACCTTGCAGCCAGGGCAACAACACAACGAACAGGGGCGTGTCCATGGGGACATGGTAGGCCAGTGCGCGCCACAGGGGACGCAGTCGACCTGGAAAGCCGGGCCACAGCGCAACACACCTCGGCGCTGACTGGTGGATACTCTGTGCCACCCCCTCACAGCCGCCCAGATTCCCATGCCCTTCCCTCTTGCACACCCCCAATCACAGGACGGTATCTGCCGTCCGCGCCCCGCACCATGACGACAGCG
>JAUYGP010000589.1 GCA_030690515.1 Giesbergeria sp. | reverse complement strand
CGCTGCCCGGCAGGCCATAGGCACAAGCCGCATGGCATTGTTCCTTGTCTTGTGCAATAGCGGCATTGGCAATAGCAGCATTGCTTTCGCAGGCCGACCTGTGCAAGCAGGAAAATTGCGCGCCAATTGGCGACAATGCCGCATCTCCTGCCATTCCTAGTGAACACTGCCATGCAATTTGCTGACCGCCTGAACAACGTAGAAACCTCTGCCATCCGCGAGCTTTTTAAGCTGCTGGGCAAGCCCGGCATCATCAGCTTTGCCGGGGGGTTTCCGGACAGTGCCCTGTTTGACGTGGACGGCATTCGCGCCGCCAGCAACGCCGCGCTGGACCAGGAGCCCGGCGCTGCGCTGCAGTACGGCGCCACCGAGGGCTACCAGCCGCTGCGCGAGCAGCTCGCCGCCTTCATGGCCAGCAAGGGCGCGAAGGATGTGGCCCCCGAGAACCTCATCGTCACCACCGGCAGCCAGCAGGCGCTCGATTTGCTGGGCAAGACGCTGATCAGCCCCGGTGACAAAGTTATTGTCGAAGGTCCGACCTTTCTGGCCACCATCCAGTGTTTTCGCCTGTATGGCGCTGAACTCATCAGCGCACCCATCGACGCCCAGGGCGTAAAGACCGACGAACTGGAAAAGCTCATCGCCGAGCACAAGCCCAAGTTTGTGTACCTGATCCCTACCTTTGGCAACCCCAGCGGCGCCACGCTGAGCCTGGAACGCCGCAAGGCGGTGCTGGAGATGGCCGTGCGGCACCAGACCCTGGTCGTCGAGGACGACCCCTACGGTGACCTGTACTTTGGCGAAGCCCCACCGCCCAGCCTGCTTGCGCTGTCCGCCCAGGTGCCGGGCAGCCGCGAACTGCTGGCGCACTGCGGCAGTTTGAGCAAGGTGCTTTCGCCCGGCCTGCGCGTGGGCTGGATGATTGCACCGCCCGAGTTGCTGGCCAAGGCCACCATGTGCAAACAGTTCAGCGATGCGCACACCAGCACGTTTGCCCAGGCCACGGCGGCGCAATACCTCCAGGCCGGGCGCATGCCCGCCACACTGGCCAAGGTGCGCGCGGTGTATGCCGAGCGCGCCCAGGTCATGGGCGATGCCCTGCGCCAGGAGCTGGGCGACGCCATTGCGTTTGTGCAGCCCCAGGGCGGCCTGTTTGTGTGGGCGCGGCTCACGGGTGCGGGCGGCAAGGTGCAGGATGGCAACGTGTTTGCCAAGCGCGCCATTGACCAGGGCGTGGCCTTTGTTCCGGGCACGCCG
>JAUYGP010000576.1 GCA_030690515.1 Giesbergeria sp. | reverse complement strand
AAAGGAACACAAACCGTTCAGGACGCTTGACGCTGGTACGTGAAGGGTGTGGTGATGGTGCACACCGGCTGCCCAGGAATGCGCACTGTAGCCACCGTCTGGCCGGCCATCAGGCTTGGGCTGTTAATGCGCAGAACCCAGGACAAGTCCATGGCCTGCTGCGCCGGCGTGAGCGTTCCACGGTGGTGGTTCGGACCTAATCGCCGCCACGCAACCGATTTGCTTTTTATGAGCTGGCGGGCCTGAAACGGCTTTTCAAACACGACGTTGGCCGCCTCCGGGCCGGGCATTTTTCCTACAAGGTTCTCCATGATGCCGGCCATGCAACCCACGCCGCTGGGTGTACCGGTGGTGGCAACCCAAGTGCCATCGAGGGGCTGGATATCTCCGGATTCGATGCCCCCGCCCACGGGAACCTCGCGGTACGTGCCCGGCCCGGCAGGTGGCAATGTCTCCACCACAATGCCCGGGGCAGATGGTGGCTTTGCAGCCGGTGGTTTTTTCGGTGTCGGCGGTGCTTCGCCCGACGGCCCCCGCTCGCGCAACTGCTCTGCGGGGCCATAGGCCTGCTCGGGCAATCCGATCAGGGTTTGCGCGTCAAGTTGGCTGAGGCTGCCGCAGGTGCGTCCCCCGGCAGCGCAGCGCCACGCGGTGTCGGGCCAGTCCTGGCTGGCATCGATGAACGCAGTCTGTGCCTGGGATTCGGTAAGGTTGAGAATGATTTGCACGTCCGTGGGCGTTACGCCTGCAGTGCAATGCACACCTGCTGCGCAGGCCAGTTGGTTCAAGGGCGCACCGGACGCTGCCAGCACACCGGCCGCAGGCAGGAGGGAAAAACAAACGGCAGCGATGCCACGCACGCGCACACTCAACAGCACGGCTCTAAAGGCCACTGTGGGCACCATGGCAACGGTTTGGGCGCGTTCGGATTTCTGCATCAAGGACTCCCCTCATTGGTTGGGCTACAGACCACACAAGCACTGGGCGGTGCGGTGCGGCGCAAGTGTCAAATGGGCCGCGCCAGGCGTCAATGGGGCGGGTGGCCTCGCAGCGTGTGAAAAATCACGGGTTGGCGGCGTATGGCCTTGCACTAACGGTTTGCGCTGTGCGCTGAAAGCATGAAAGGGGATTTGTTGCTGTACGACCTTGGCAGGCGGCGGCTCAATAGTCCTCCGCTTTTTCAGGCGGCCTACCCCGAACCATCGGAAGGGCAAGCACCTGCCCAAAACAGTGTCAAGGGACGCCCCCCGCTTTGATCCAGCGCAGCTTAGGGTGGGTTTCCGGTATCAAGCCTTCTGAAAAACCCTATGCTTTTCGGCTGTACATACGTTCGGTAACCTTTTTACCGACTGCAAACGCTACATGGGGCCGCCGATGGAAGCAAAAGCAAGCATTCTGGTCGTAGACGACTCTCCTGAGAACCTGCAGGTGATCTCGGCTGTTCTTAAACAGGACTACAAGGTCAAGGTAGCGATCAATGGCGAGCGTGCCCTGGCACTGGCCAACTCGGCCGAGCCGCCCGACCTGATATTGCTCGACGTGATGATGCCCGGCATGGATGGCTACGAGGTGTGCGCCCGGCTCAAGCAGAACCCGATCACGGCCCGCATTCCGGTGCTGTTTGTTTCGTCGCGCGATGACGAAGAGGATGAAGCCCGGGGCCTGTCGCTGGGCGCTATCGACTACATCGTCAAACCGATTCGCCCGTCCATCGTGCAGGCCCGGGTGCGCAACCACATCGAACTCAAGCGCAGCCGCGACCTGCTGGAGCGCCTGACCACGCAAGACCACCTCACCGGCATCAGCAACCGGCGGCGTTTTGACGACAGCTTGCATGCGGAGTGGCAGCGCGCAGCGCGCACACAAACACCGGTGTCGCTCATTGCCATCGACATTGACCATTTCAAGGCCTACAACGACCATTACGGTCACCCCGGAGGCGACCAATGCCTGATTGAAGTGGCCCGTGCGTTGGCTGCGTGCGTGACACGGCCCAC
>JAUYGP010000568.1 GCA_030690515.1 Giesbergeria sp. | reverse complement strand
ATGTTGCCATGCACCAGCAGCACCCCGTCGCCCGTGCCGTCAAATCCCCCAGCAAAATAATCCAGCAAAGCGTGCTCGCGGAAATAGTTCATGACCGGTCCGTGGGGACGCCAGCGGAAGGTCTTGGCCAGCTTCAGGCGGTAGCGGTTCAGGGGGCGCAACTCGATGATGCCGATCCGGTCGAGCTGCACCAGGTAGCGGATGACCTCGGCCTCGGTCAGCCGGTAGGCGCTGGTCACCTGCTCCAGTGTCCACTGGCTCAGCACGCAGATGGCCATGAGCAGCAGTTTCTTGTCGGCCACCACGGCCTTCTCCTGCTCGTGCGTCAGTTCCTTGAGCAAGGGTTGCGCGTCGGCCACGCGCCGGGCCAGGTCGGCAAAGTCCAGTGCCAGGGCACGGCAGATGGCGTCGATGCGCGAGAGCGGCATGTCACCCTTGGCCAGCATGCGCTTGACGCTCGATTCGGCCATGCCCAGCTGCCGTGCGAGGTCGGCGTAGGTCATCTGGGCGGACTTGAGTTCCTTCTTCAGGGCGGTCACGAGGTCGGCGGTGGTGCTCATGGGTATCGATTATCAATACTCCGGGTGCCATCAGTAGCTGTTTGAGCAACTTTTTGGCGGCGGAACGGGGCGCGCTGAACACACTGCGTGGCATTGACCACTCACGGATGCGACGACCATGACCTTTTCTGTACCCCCCTCTGGCCAGTGCGCCCAGCGCTCCCTGTGCCGCCCGACCCTGTCACGCGCCGAAATGGGCTTGCTGCTCGGCATGGCTGCGCTGCTGGCGCTGGCATGGTTCGGGCCGGTGCTGCCTGCGAGCGAACACCAGCACGCGTTTGCCGACCAGCGGGGGCTGTGGGGCATTCCCTGCGCGCTGGATGTGCTGAGCAATCTGCCGTTTGCCATCGCTGGCCTGTGGGGCCTGGTCGCATTGCGCCGGGTGCCGCAAGGCATGCTCGATACCGCATCGCGTGCCTTGGCCACCCTCTTTTTCGCAGGGCTGCTGTGCACGGCGGTCGGTTCGACCCTGTACCACTGGCAGCCACAGAATGCGGGCTTGTTGTGGGACCGCTTGGGTATGGTGCTCCCTTTTTCCGGCCTGCTGGGGCTGGCCGCTGCGGGCCGCGTGAGCGCGCGGGCCGGTTGGGCGACGGCCGGTGCTGTTTTGCTGGCGGGGCCACTGGCGGTGGTGTGGTGGGCGCACAGCGGCAACCTGTTGCCCTGGGCGGTGGTGCAACTGGGCGGCATGCTGGTGGTGCTGGCGCTGGCCTGTTTGCCCCGTCGTGACGGCGCACTGGCGCTGCACCTGGGGGCTGTGATGGCGCTCTATGCCCTGGCCAAGCTCTTTGAGGGGGCCGATCACCAGGTGTTTGAGGCGACTGCGCAGGCGGTTTCGGGTCACAGCCTCAAGCATGTGCTGGCGGCGGGGGCCGCCTGGCCGGTGTTGTCTGCACTTGTGACATTGCGCAACAGGAGGGCCCCGGTCATGCTGTGCGCCTCCATGTCCGGGCAGAATCGCGCCCACATCGTCGGTGCCCTACGCAGGCTGCGCGCTTGAAGTGCGGGCAATACCAAAAAAACCACAACAAACCTGTCGAGAACGAGGAGAAACGCATGAAGATCGAAAACCCCTCCGCCAGCGCTGCGCAGGCGCACGAGGACCCCAACCAGTTTGCCTTGCTGCGCCAACGCCGTTTTGCGCCGTTCTTCTGGACGCAGTTCTCTGGTGCAGCGAACGACAACCTGTTCAAGTTCGCCTTCACGGTGATGGTGACCTACCAGCTCAGCGTGTCGTGGATGCAGCCGGCCATGGCCGGGTTGGTGATTGGCGCGCTGTTCATCCTGCCCTTTTTGTTGTTCTCGGCCACCAGCGGCCAGCTGGCTGACAAGTACGACAAGAAGCGGCTGATCCGCTTCGTCAAGCGGCTGGAGA
The DNA here is from genome assembly GCA_030690515.1 of Giesbergeria sp. GTDB lineage: Bacteria > Pseudomonadota > Gammaproteobacteria > Burkholderiales > Burkholderiaceae_C > Simplicispira. Next base: position 674 of record JAUYGP010000568.1, on the reverse strand, counting down.
TCGGCATCATGGCGCTGGCGGCCTGGGGGTTTTTCTCGGCCAACGTGCCCATCCTGCTGGGCTGCACCTTTCTGATGGGGGTGCACTCCACGCTGTTTGGCCCCGTCAAGTTCGCCTACATGCCCCAGGTGCTGTCCGAGCGCGAGCTGACGGGCGGCAACGGCATGGTGGAGATGGGCACGTTCGTAGCCATTTTGCTGGGCAATGTGGCGGGTGGCCTCATCATCGCCGTGCCTGACATTGGGGCCCACCATGTGGGGCTGGCCTGTGTAGGTATGGCCCTTGTGGGGCGTGTGGTGGCCGAGTTCATTCCCTCGCTGCCGGCGACAGACCCGCACCTGAAGATCAACTGGAACCCGGTCACGGAGACCTGGCGCAACCTCCAGCTGGCGCACGAAAACACCGTGGTGTTCCGCTCGCTGCTGGGCATCAGCTGGATGTGGTTCTTCGGTGCGGTGTTTCTGTCGCAGTTCCCCAGCCTGGCCAAGGAGGTGCTGCACGGCAACGAGCAGGTCGCTTCGCTCCTGCTGGTGGTGTTCTCGATTGGCATTGGCATCGGATCGCTGCTGTGCGAGGTGCTCTCGCGCCGCCATGTGGAGATTGGCCTGGTGCCGCTGGGCGCCTTCGGCATGAGTGTGTTTTCGATCGATCTGTACTTCGCGTCCCGGGGGCTG
>JAUYGP010000556.1 GCA_030690515.1 Giesbergeria sp. | reverse complement strand
CTGATGCTGCTGGCGGTCAACATGAACTTTGTTGCCTTCTCGTATTACCTGGGCGACATGCACGGGCAGGTGTTTGTGTTCTTCATCCTGACTGTGGCCGCAGCTGAGTCGGCCATTGGTCTGGCCATCCTGGTGCTGTTGTTCCGCAACAAGTCCAACATCAATGCGGACGCTCTCGACACCCTGCAGGGTTGAGACGCCAGACACGCAAGGTTCTCCACAATGAGTCAAACCCTTTCTGCTTCAACGCTACTGGCCGTTCCACTGGCCCCGCTGGCGGGCGCCGTGCTGGCTGGTGTTTTCGGTACGACCTTCGGGGGCAACTGGATCGGCCGCCGACTGAGCCATACGCTCACCATTCTGGGCGTGCTGGCAGCATTCATTCTGTCTGCCATGACCCTCAAGAGCGTAGCTCTGGATGGTGCGCGCTTCAATGAGACCATCTACACCTGGATGGTGGTGGGTGGCCTGAAAATGGAAGTCGGCTTTTTGGTCGATGGACTGACCGCCATGATGATGTGCGTGGTGACCTTCGTATCGCTGATGGTGCACATCTACACCATCGGCTATATGGAAGAAGACGACGGCTATAACCGCTTTTTCGCCTATATCTCGTTGTTCACCTTCTCCATGCTCATGCTGGTGATGAGCAACAACCTGCTCCAGCTGTTCTTTGGCTGGGAGGCTGTGGGTTTGGTGTCTTATCTGTTGATCGGTTTCTGGTTCAACAAACCCTCGGCCATTTTTGCCAATATGAAGGCCTTCCTGGTCAACCGTGTGGGTGACTTTGGCTTCATTCTCGGCATTGGGTTGATTGCGGCCTACACAGGCACCCTGAACTATGCCGAAGTGTTTGGCAAAGCCGGGGAGTTGGGCGCGCTGTCGTTTCCGGGTACCGACTGGATGCTGATCACCGTGGTCTGCATTTGCCTGTTCATTGGTGCCATGGGCAAGAGCGCGCAGTTTCCACTGCATGTCTGGCTGCCTGACTCGATGGAAGGCCCGACCCCCATTTCTGCACTGATCCACGCCGCCACCATGGTGACGGCTGGTATCTTCATGGTGGCGCGGATGTCGCCCCTGTTTGAGCTGTCCGACACGGCCCTCAACTTCATTCTGATCATTGGTTCCATCACAGCGCTGTTCATGGGTTTTCTGGGCATCATTCAGAACGATATCAAGCGGGTTGTTGCGTATTCCACGCTGTCGCAGCTGGGTTACATGACCGTGGCGCTGGGGGCTTCTGCCTACTCGGTGGCAGTGTTCCACCTGATGACGCACGCATTCTTCAAAGCTTTGCTGTTCCTTGCTGCGGGTTCGGTGATCATCGGCATGCACCACAATCAGGATATCCGCTGGATGGGCGGAGTACGCAAGTACATGCCCATCACCTGGATCACCTCACTTCTGGGATCGCTGGCACTGATCGGCACCCCTTTGTTTGCGGGCTTCTACTCCAAGGACAGCATCATTGAGGCCGTGCATTTCAGCCATTTGCCGGCCGCTGGGTTTGCACACTTTGCCGTGCTGGCTGGGGTTTTTATTACAGCGTTCTATTCTTTCCGCCTGTATTTCCTGGTGTTCCATGGCAAGGAGCGTTTTGACCAGAACCCGGACGCGCACCACCATGGAGGTCATGGTCATGACGACCATCACCACGAAGAACCGCACGAATCCCCCTGGGTTGTGACGGTGCCGCTGGTGTTGCTGGCCATTCCGTCGGTCGTGATCGGTTTCATGACGATCCAGCCGATGTTGTTTGGCGATTTCTTCAACGACGCGATCGTTGTCAACACGGCATTGCATCCTGCGATGGCCAAGCTGGCAGAAATTTTCCATGGCCCCGTGGGCATGGCGCTGCATGGCTTGCAGACGGCGCCGTTCTGGCTGGCGGTGGCGGGTGTTGCACTGTCGTACTACATGTACATGGTCAACCCAGCTTTGCCTACGGCCATCAAGCGCATCTTTCACCCGGTCTATGTTCTGTTGGAAAACAAGTATTACCTCGACTGGATCAATGAGAACATTCTTGCCCGCGGCGCCCGTGCACTGGGCGTGGGTCTGTGGAAGGGCGGCGACCAGGCCGTGATCGATGGCGTGCTGGTGAATGGCTCGTGGAAGATCGTGGGCTGGGTGGCCGGTATCGTGCGCAAGGTGCAGACCGGGTATGTCTACCACTACGCGCTGGTGATGATTTTGGGCATCTTCGTGCTCATGACGTATTTCGTCTTGCTCAACAAGTAGGAGAAGAACAAAAATGGGTTTGTTGAGTCTTGCTATCTGGACGCCCATCGCGTTCGGCGTGCTGTTGCTAGCCT
>JAUYGP010000552.1 GCA_030690515.1 Giesbergeria sp. | reverse complement strand
CGACTCGGAGATTTCGCGCAAGTACGAGGGGACGGGTCTGGGTTTGGCCATCTGTCGGCGGCTGGCCGATTTGATGGGCGGCCGTGTCGAGGCGCGCAGTACCTGGGGGCAGGGCAGCACCTTCCGCTTTATCCTGCCCCTGACAGCGCCAGAGCGTGGAGAGTCCGCATGAACCGACGCATTTTGATGATTGAGGACAACGAGCAGAACCGTTACCTGGCGAGTTTTTTGCTGGAAGCCTGCGGCTGGAAAATGCTTCAGGCCGAAGACGGCCCCTCCGGCTTGGAGCTGGCTCGCACGGTGGATCCGGCGCTGATTTTGCTGGATATCCAGTTGCCGGGCATGGACGGCTACGCGGTAGCGCGTGCCTTGCGTGCTGAGCCGCGATCGGCATCCGTTCCCATCGTTGCGGTCACGTCTTACGCGATGGCGGGTGACCGCGAGCGCTGCCTGGCGGCCGGGTGCGACGGCTACATCGAAAAACCCATCGATCCGCAAACTTTTGTTGCGCAGGTCGAGCGATTCATCAAGGAGGTGCCTTGATGCGCGCCCTCATCGTGGACGACCGGGAAGACAACCGCTACCTGCTGTGCCAGTTGATGCGGGGGCATGGTTTCGAGGTGCAGGAAGCCATCCACGGAGCCCAGGCGCTGGAGCTTGCGCGCCAGCAGCCCCCTGACCTGGTTGTCAGTGACCTGCTGATGCCGGTGATGGACGGGTACACCTTGCTGCGCCACTGGAAGGCGGATGAAGGGCTGCGCCGCATTCCTTTCATCGTTTACACCGCAACCTACACCGAGGCCAAGGACGAGCAGCTCGCGCTGGACATGGGGGCCGATGCCTTCATCATCAAGCCTGCAGAGCCCGATGTCTTCATGGTGCGGGTTCAGGCCGTGATGGATGCTGCAAACCAGCGCCGCGTGCCCGTGCGTGCGCCCACGGTGCCCGACTCGGACATGCTGAGCATGTACAACGAGGTGCTGGTGCGCAAGCTGGAGCAGCGCAGCCTGGAGCTGGAGCAGCGGCTGGCGGAGCTCGATGCGGCGCACCGGCGCATCGTCAGGCTCAACCGGCTGTACGCGGCACTTAGCGAAACCAACCAGGCGATCGTGCACAGCAGCGACCGCGAAACGCTGTTTGCGCAACTGTGCCGTATCGCGGTGCAGCGCGGCGGGTTGTGCATGGCCTGGGTGGGGCTGGCAGACGAAGAAAGCGGTGAGATCGTTCCCATTGCGCGCAGCGGCGCAGAGCCTGCGTGGTTTGCCCGTCTTGCCCCGTTGAGCATGCGGGGGCCAGCGCGCACCCTGGTGGAGTGGGCGCTCTCGCGCGGCGAGCCCTACCTGAGTAACGACCTGCAGTCCGATCCGGTGCTGGCGCTTTTGCACGAGGACTATCGTCAACATGGCTTTGCATCGGGTGCGTGCTTTCCTTTGCGTATTGATGGAGGCATCGTTGGCAGCCTGACGCTGTACGCTGCCGAGCCCCAATTTTTTGATACCGAACTGCAGCAACTGGTGCAGGAGATGGTGACCGATGTCTGCTTTGCGTTGACCGGTTTTGAAAAAGAGGCGCGGCGCCGGGCCGCCGAAGAGCGCCTGAGAGCAAGCGAGGAGGCCTGCCGCCTTAGCAGCAGTGCGGTGCAAGCCTCGGCCAACGGCATCATGATCACGGAACTGCGGGCCAACGAGGTGAAGCTCAGCTACGTGAATCCTGCCTTTGAGCGCATCACCGGCTATACCGCCGCCGAAGTGCTGGGGAGAGATCCGGGCTTTCTGATGGGGGCCGACAAGGAGCAGACCGGTGCCCGCGAAATCGCCCTGGCCATCCGTGAGCGCACTGAGGGCCATGCCGTCATGCGCAACTACCGCAAGGAGGGCTCGCTGTTCTGGAACGAGCTTTCGATCGGGCCGGTTGCCAACGATGGCGGCGAGGTGACGCACTTCGTCGGCATCATCAATGACATCACCGATCGCAAGCGCTACGAAGAACAGCTCGAACGCCAGAACAACATCGACGAACTGACCGGCCTGGCCAACCGAAACAGGCTCAAGGAGCGTGCGGACCTGGCTGTTGCGCTGGCGCACGAGCAACACGGCACCGTAGCCATGCTGTATTTGGACCTGGACAACTTCAAGCGGATCAATGACAGCCTGGGGCACGCCAGCGGCGATGCCCTGCTGCGCACCGCGGCCGGGCGCATCGCTGAGCAACTGCGCGAATGCGATACCGCTGCCCGCATGGGCGGAGACGATTTCGTGATTGTTCTAGCTGACCTGGCGGGAACCCAGCATGCCGCCATGGTGGCAAACCGCATCTTGCAGGAGATCGCCAGGCCAGTGGTGCTGCAGGAGCGGGAACTCACGCTCTCTGCCAGCATTGGCCTGAGCCTGTACCCGCAGGACGGCGCTAACTTCGAGACCCTGTTGCGCAACGCCGACGCCGCCATGTACCGTGCCAAGGAGTCCGGGCGCAACACGCTGAGTTTCTACACCGCAGACATGAATACGCAGGCCCTCCAGAAGCTGGAGCTTGAAGCCCGTCTGCGCCGCGCGCTCGAACGCGAGGAGCTGCGCGTGCTTTACCAGCCGCTGCTGCATCTGTCCTCCGGAGCGGTCAACGATGTGGAGGCCTTGGTGCGCTGGCAGTCGCAGGAGGGCGTGCTGGTGTCTCCGGTCGACTTTATTCCGCTGGCAGAAGAAACGGGGCTCATCGTTCCCATCGGCCAGTGGGTGCTGCATGCTGCCTGCCAGCAGGCGCGGCATTGGAAAGCCCAGGGGCTGGAACTGCGGGTTGCAGTCAACCTGTCGGCACGCCAGTTTCGTGATGAAAACCTGGTGGAAACCGTTCAGCAGGCCCTGCAGGATGCTGGCTTGCCGGGCCGCCAACTCAAACTCGAAATTACTGAGAGTGTGGTCATGCACAACGCTGAGCAGGCGGCGCGCACGCTGGCGGCCCTCAAGAATCTGGGGGTGGGAGTGGCCGTGGACGACTTTGGTACCGGTTATTCGTCCCTGGCCTATCTGCGGCGCTTTCCCATCGATCAACTCAAGATTGACCGCTCTTTCGTGCAGGACGTGACCGTGCACCCGGACAGCGCAGCCATTGTGCACAACATTATTGGCCTGGCGCGCAGCCTGCGGATGCAGACGGTGGCCGAAGGGGTGGAAACCGAGGAGCAGCGTGCCTTTCTGCTGGCGGCTGGTTGCGACCTGCTGCAAGGCTATCTGTTCAGCCGACCGCTGCCCGCGCAGGAGTTGTACGACAAGCTTGTACGGCACAGGCAGGGCGGGTGAGTGCGGCCTATTCTGCGCGCGCCAAGCGTTCGTCCACCCAGGTCAGCGCCAGGTGGTGCGCCTGCTCCAAGTGTTGCTGGGCCAGCGGGCTCAAATCTTCGCCCAGGTCAAAGCTTGCACCTTCGATGGCCAGCATCCATGCCGGTGGGGCTGTGCCGTGCATTCTCAGTGCCAGACCCAGCAGGGTGCGTCCGTCCAGCGCGTGGCTGGCGGGTGTGAGGCGCTCGGACCGGGGTTGCAACGCGGTGATGAGCGCGCCCCGCACTACGCCGGGCCGTGCAGCATCAATTAGCAGCACCGCGCTGCGGTCCTGCAGGTCCAGCATGTGTTCCACCTGAAACTGAAAGTCGCACAGCAGTTCCACCTGGCCGCCCGCATCCAGCCCGTCGGCCTGCAGGCGATCCAGCAGCAGAGGGCCCAGGGCGTCGTCTCCCCGGCTGGGGTTGCCGACGGCGAAGATGAGCAATGGCGCGTTCATGCGCTGCGCGGCGGCCGCTCGGTGCGGCCGTCGCCATGGCGCAGCACGGTGTCGAGCAACTGGCCTGCAGCGTCGATCACCTGTACCTGCAACGGCATGCTGCCCAGCGCATGCGTGGCGCAGCTCAGGCAGGGGTCGTAGGCGCGGATGGCCACCTCGATGCGGTTGAGCAGACCTTCGGTGATCTCGCGCCCGTCAAAATATTCCTGCGCCACGGCTTGCACCGAGGCGTTCATGGCGTGGTTGTTGTGCGTGGTGCTGACAATGAGGTTGCACCAGTGGATCAGGTCGTCGTCGCCAATTTCGTAGTGGTGGATCAGCGTGCCGCGCGGCGCCTCGATTACGCCCACGCCTTCGCGGCGCGCCGGGCGCTGTGCTGGCAACGGCGCCGTCAGGGCGCCGCCCAGCAGTGCGTCATCCTGCAGCAGCTCGGCAATCACCTCCATGGCGTGCAGCATCTCGATCATGCGTGCCCAGTGGTAGGCCAGCGTGCCATGCACCGGCCCTTGGGCCAGAAAACGCTGGCGCTGGGCTTCGGCCCGCGCGCTGGGTATGTGGCTGCAGTTGTGCACCCGCGCCAGCGGGCCGACGCGGTACCAGCCCGCCTCGCGCCCGAGCGCACGCAGGTAGGGAAACTTCATGTAGGTCCAGGGCTCGGTGGCCTCTTCGATCAGGTCCATGTAGTTCTGTACGTCGACGCCGTCGTGCAGGATGTGACCATCGGCATCGCGCACACGCAACGCGCCGTCGTAAAGCTCCATGGCGCCATCGGAGCGCACGATGGACATCCAGCCCGAACGGATGCTGCCGAATTCCCCGTACAGCGCCGCGTTCTGGCTGTGCAGGCGGGCGACCAGCTCCACCGCCTGTTCGCACCAGTCGAGCATTTGCGGCACCTGGGCTGCCAGTTCATCGCGTTCCGGGCGCGTCAGATGGCGGTTGACGCCCCCAGGGATCGAGCCGGTGCCGTGCACGCGCTTGCCTGCCGTGAGGCGTATCACCTCCTGGCCAAACTTGCGCAGCAGCACGCCTTGGCGGGCAATATCGGGGTAGGCCGCCGCTACACCAAGGATGTTGCGCCGCGTGGCATCGCTGTCAAAGCCGAACAGCAGGTCAGGGGACGAGAGGTGGAAGAAATGCAAGGCATGCGACTGCATGATCTGGCCGTAATGCATCAGGCGGCGCACCACTTCGGCGGTGCGCGGCACGGCAGCAATGCCCAGCGCTACGTCGATGGCTTTGCTCGCTGCGAGGTGGTGGGATACCGGGCAAATGCCGCACAGACGCTGCACCATCACGGGAACCTCCCAGTAGGGACGCCCGACGATGAAGCTCTCGAAGCCACGGAACTCCACAATGTGCAAGCGCGCCTGCTGAACCCGGTTGTGTTCGTCCAGCAGCAGCGTCACCTTGCCATGGCCCTCCACGCGAGAAACGGGGTCGATCACCACCCTCCGAGGGTTGGCGGGCGTGGAGACAGGAGTGGGGTGGGACATCAGTCGAATCGGACCAGTGAAGGGTCTGTGTGCGGTGGCCGGCCTTCGATCAGTGCGGTGAGCAGGGCCAGAAAAGCGTCGGCGCTGGGGGGGCAGCCAGGCAAAAAATGGTCAATGTGCACCACCTCATGGATCGGATGCACATGGGCCAGTGGCAAGGGCAGTTCGGGGTCGTTGGGGACTTGGCTCCCGGCGGCCAGCCCAGGCCTGCCTCGGTAGACGTCCAGCAGGATATCTCCGACATCCAGGTGGTTGCGCTGCGCAGGCAGTCCGCCATTGATGGCGCAGGCCCCCACGGCCACAAGGACCTTGCAGTGCTCCCGGAATTCGCGCAGAACGAGCACGTTCTCGCTGTTGCAGAGGCCGCCTTCGATCAGGCCAATGTCGCAGGGGCCGCAGTGCTTGATGTCGGTCAGTGGTGAGCGGTCGAATTCGACGCGTTCTGCCAGAGCAAAAAGACGCTCGTCGATGTCAAGAAGCGACATGTGGCAGCCAAAGCAGCCCGCCAGCGAAACCGTGGCCATGCGCAGCCGGGGGCGAATGTCTTTAGTCTGGGCCATGGGAAGCCTCCGGGGGGGCGGTGGTGTCGAAATGTCGTTCGCCAATGGGTACGGCAAAACCGCGCCGCTTGGGCAGGATGGCGCCCACCGGGCAGATGTGCGCCGCATGGTCCTCTGCCGCCAAGCGGCTGTCGCCCAGCAGGCCCGTGGGCGAGTTGACCAGAAGGTGGGTGCCAATGCCGTGCCCGCCGATGGCGAAAACCCCCTTTCCATCGCTTTCGTTGCTGGCGCGCACGCACAGTTTGCACAGAATGCAGCGGTTCAGGTCCAGCCAGATGTCGGGGTGGCTGGCATCCACCGGGCGCACGGGTGCCTGCATGTCGTAGTGCATGCCGGTCATGCCCAGTGCATAGGCGGTGGCCTGCAGCAGGCAGTCGCCGCTCTTCTCGCAGCCGGGGCAGAAGTGGTTGCCTTCGACAAACAGCATCTGCGTCAGGCGCAGGCGCCGCGCGTCAAGTTCGGGCGTGCGGTTTTCTACCGCCAGGCCTGCCTGGGCGGGCGTGGTGCAGGCGGCGGCCAGGCGGCCATCGATGCGGACGGAACACAGGCGGCAAGCGCCGCTCTGGCCCAGGGTGGCATCCCAACACAGGTGGGCGATGGCGTGACCGGCGCGCTGCGCGGCGTCCATCAGGGTGTCGCCTTCGGTGAAAGGCACCTCGGTGCCGTCGAGCAGGAAATGGTTCATCCCTGTTGTTCCAAGTGTGCTTCGGGATCGTCGCGCCCGGTCACGCGCCTTGCGGGTGCCAGTTCAGCGTCCAGGTCGAAGCCGGGGGTGAAGCTGGGCCGTTGCATGCGCCGGTCATAGGCCGGACCAAAGCGTTCCAATGTGTCGCGCAGCGCATGGGTGCTGCTGGCGCCCAGGCCGCAATGGGTGGTGCCCTGCATCAGGGTGTCCAGGTCGTCCAGGTCGGCTTGATCGAACGGTGAACCCAGGCCCGCTGCGAGCTTGTCCATGCGCTGCAGCACGAGTGTGGTGCCTACGCGGCAGGGCGTGCAAAAACCGCAGCTCTCGTGCGCAAAAAAATGGGCAAAACCGTGCGCTATCTCGAACATGTCACGCGATTGGTCAAAGACCATCAGGGCGCCTGCCGTGGACACGTCTTCGAAGCCGACGCGCCGCTCCAGTTCATGCGCTGCCAGGCACCGCCCGGACGGGCCGCCGACCTGCACCGCTTGGGTGTTGCGTGCGCCGCAGTCGTGCAGCACCTGGGCCACCGTCACGCCCAGCGGGTACTCGTAGATGCCGGGGCGTTCGCAGTCGCCGCTGACCGAATGCAGCTTGGTGCCGCTGCTGTGGGCCGTGCCGATGGCGGCCCACCAGGCACCACCCCGCAGGGCGATCTGCGCCGCTGCGCAGAAGGTTTCCACGTTGTTGACGATGGTGGGCTGGCCCAGATAGCCTTGTTCCGCCGGGAAGGGCGGCCGGATGCGCGGCGTGCCGCGTTTGCCTTCCAGGGATTCGATCAAGGCGCTCTCTTCGCCGCAGACATAGGCACCGGCACCCACGTGGATGCAGATGTCGAAGTCGAAGCCGTCTCGGCCCAGAATGCGAGCGCCCAGCAAGCCGCGTGAACGCCTCTGTGCCAGCGCGGCCTCGAGCGGTTCGAGCAGGAAGCGGTACTCGCCCCGCAAATACAGAAAACCCGTGCGGGCACCCAGCACCCAGGCGGCGAGGGTCATGCCCTCGAACACCGCATCGGCTTGGCGGTTCAGCAGAACCCGGTCTTTGAAGGTACCGGGTTCGCCCTCGTCAGCGTTGCAAACCACCACAGGCGTGTGGCCAGAGTCCAACGGTGCGTCGCGGCACAGCGCCCATTTGCGGGCGGTGGCGAAGCCTGCGCCGCCGC
>JAUYGP010000535.1 GCA_030690515.1 Giesbergeria sp. | reverse complement strand
GCGGCAGGATGGCGACGCTGCGCAGGCCCCGCGCACGCAGGCCCAGGATCTCGTCCATGGCGGCTGCATCAAAGCCTTCCATGGGGGTGCAGTCCACTTCTTCAAAGGCGGCGGCCATCATGGCGGCGCTCATGCCAATGTAGGCTTGGCGTGCGGCGTGCTGGTGGTTCACTTCGGCGTCGCGCTGGGGGTACATACCCAGCAACATGTTGCGGTAGTTCTCCCAGCCTTCGTTCTTGAAGCCGCGCACGGTGTTGGTCAGGTCAAACATCATGTTGATGCGCTCGATCGTGTAGTTGTCCCAGGCGGCAAACACCAGCAGGTGCGATCCATCGGTGATCTGGCCCTGGTTCCAGGCGATGGGTTTGATGCGTTCGCGCACCTCTTTGTTGGTCACGACGATGATTTCGTAAGGCTGCAGACCGCTGGACGTGGGTGCCAGGCGTGCGGCTTCCAGAATGCGCTCGACCTTGTCTTGCGGCACGGCCTTCGCAGGGTTCATCTTTTTGGCGGCATAGCGCCACTGCAGGCGCTCGATGAGCATGTCCGATGGCATTTCCTGGGCAGGGGCGTTGAGGGTCGCGGTGTGGTTCACTGAAAATTCCTTGCTGGGTGGTGAGTTGCGCCGAATCTATCGACGTTCCCATGCAATGTAGGGGTCATTTTGTTGCCTGATAAGCCCCAATAAAACACAATTGAGTTTCAATATTGGCAACAATAAGCCCCCTCCGGAAGCCCCCATGCTGAACCCCCAACTGTTGACCACGTTTGCCACCATCGTCAGTGCAGGCAGCATCAGTGCCGCAGCTGTGCGGCTGGGCTGCGGCAAGTCGGTTGTCTCGCGCCAGTTGGCCCGGCTGGAGGCCGACCTGGGCACCCGGCTCATTCAGCGCACCACGCGCAAGCTGACCTTGACCGAGGTGGGCAAGGTGGTGCTGCTGGAGGCCCAACAGATCAGCCGCGCACTGAACAACGTGGCGCAAATCTCGGGGCAGTTTCAGCAAGAAGTGCGCGGCACGCTGCGCATCGCGTGCCCGCGCCCGCTGGGGCAGCGCCACCTGGTGCCGCTGATTACCGAATTCACCCGCCTGCACCCCTTGGTGGAAGTGACCCTGCTGGTGGAAGACCGCATGGCCGACCTGATTGCCGAGCAAATTGACGTGGCCATCCGGGCGGCGCAACTGGAGGACTCCTCCCTGGTGGCACGCAAGCTGGCCGACAACCCCCGCGCCCTGGTGGCTGCCCCCAGCTATCTGGAGCGGGCTGGAACCCCCTGCACGCCCGAAGACCTGGCCCAGCACGACTGCCTGCTGTGGACGCGCGACAACCGCGTGTACGACGAATGGCCGCTGGGCATGGACGGCCACACTACCCTGGTTCGCGTGCAGGGTCGCATCCACATCAACGATGGCATGGCCCTGGCTGCAACCGCCTGCGCGGGCGCGGGCATCACGCTGATCGACCGCCTGCTGGTGGAGCAGGAGCTGGCCGATGGCACCCTGGTCGAACTGCTCACGCCCTACAGCCTTCCGCCCGGCCCACCGCTCCATGCGGTCTACCCGGCCCGGCAATGGCTGGCGCTCAACACCTCCACCTTTGTGGCGTTTTTGCTGTCCCGAAAGTTTGCGCAGCGGGTTTGACTGGAAGCAGAACCCGCCGGTGCCGGGGTGCGCAACCAGGACCAGGCCGATGACGTGGCCAAGTTTTCCCCAATTCCCAGGGATAAACCTGTGGATAAGCCGTGGTCAGCGCGCACCAGCCTGGTGCAAGTGACTGACACGCAAGGGCTTGTGTTGCACTGCCGCAAATACAGGCAGTGCCGGGGCCAGGAGGACTCGTTCTGTTTCCAAATCATTCGTGTCTAGGCGCAAAGCCGCAGACAGTGCTGTAGCACGGCAAGGCGAAGCAACAACGACACGGCTGGTTTAGAAACGGAATCAGTTGTTCTGGCGGCGGATCAGTGCGCGGCCTGCGTCAGTGATGGTCAGCTCGTCCAGGCTGTTCTTGCCGATATAGCCGCGCTCGTAGAGGCGGCCCGAAAGGTGCTCTTTCAGCGCCTGGGGGGTTGTGACCAGCTCGCCCATTTCCAGTTTCTTGAGGGTTTCGAGTTCGTCCACGGTGGCGTCGAACTGGGGTGCGTGGTAAGTGCTCATGGCGGGTCTCCCGTACAAAAAACAAGGCGGCTCAGAGCCGTTGCGGATTCAGAACATGGGAAGGTCGTGCAGGGCCGGGGCATTGCCGTCTTCCGGGAAGCTGATGCATTCGTCCCAGCCGCCGTGGCGGCTGTCCTGCACCTGCAGGCAGGCTGGAGCGCCATGCACCAGGGTGCCCCGGGGGCCTGCGCGCACGGCGACGATGGGGTCGCCCTCGAGCAGACGGTCCACCACCTCGACCAGCGGCACAGGCACGGGTGCGGATTCCCAGCGCCTGCCGTCGGCGGCCAGCAGCCCCATCAGCACCTCGGTGATGCAGGGTCCTTGCCGGGCGTCGTAGCGCACTGCCGATATTCCGTACATGCCATCTGTCCTTTCTGCTGTCCATCGATCTGCAATGAGCTTACTTTAGAGCCAAAGGGCCGCTTGTAGGAAGAGGCCCCTATGCGCCAGGGCCTGCCATAGTCGCCAGCCAGGCGCTGAAGGCGGCCAGCACGGGCGACGGCGCCTGCGCGGGGCTGATGAGATAGTAGGCCCGCTCGCCGCGCAAAGGGCGTGCGCAGGCCACCACCAGCTCGCCGCTGGCCAGTTCGGCCTCGATCAGCAAGGGCGGGATCAGCGCCACCCCCAGGCCGTGCGTGGCGGCCACGGCCAGCATAGAGAACAGCTCGTAACGCGGACCATCGAGGGCATGGGGCGCATCCACGCCCATGGCCTCGAACCACTGGCGCCAGCCATAGGGGCGCGTGCTTTGCTGCAACAGCGGCAACCCCGCCAGCGCTTCGGCGGCCACGCCCTGGTAAGCGCGGCCCCGGCCCCGGTGCGCCGAGGGTTCAAGCAACTGCGGGCTGCACACCGGTACCACGTCTTCGTGCATGAGCCGTTGTGCCTGGATGCCGGGCCAGTTTGCCACCTGCTCGGCGGTGCCCGCATACAGCGCTGCGTCGAACGTGGTGTCGGCAAACAAGAAAGGGCGCGTCTGCGTTTCGATATGGACAACGATGTCGGGGTGCTGCCGGGCCAGTTGTGGCAGGCGCGGAATGAGCCAGCGCGTAGCAAACGTGGGCACCGCAGCCAGCGACAACGCACCACCCTCGCCCTGGTGCGCCATCACGTCGAGCGTGTCGCGCTCCAGACCCTGCAGCCAGCGCGCCACCTGGCGCCCGTAGTGCGCGCCCGCCGGGGTGAGCACCACGCCATGGCGCGTGCGGCGAAACAGTTGCACGCCCAAAAACTCTTCCAGCGCCTGGATCTGGCGCGACACGGCGCTTTGCGTGAGCGACAGTTCCTGCGCGGCACGGGTGTAGCTCTCGTGCCGGGCGGCAACTTCAAAACAGGCCAGGGCCTGGGTGGATGGAATGTTGCGACGCATGATGAAGGGGAACTT
>JAUYGP010000525.1 GCA_030690515.1 Giesbergeria sp. | reverse complement strand
TAAGGCATCTTCCCAGGCCAGCCCGGTGCTGGCCTTTTTCTTGGGCGCGGTGCTGGCGCTGGGGGGCTGCACCCGCCCGCCAGCGGTTTCAACGCTGGAGAGCGTCCAGGCGGTCGAGGGATCGGCATCCGCATTCCAGGTGCACCCGCTTCCCGCAGCGCAGGGCGCCACCTTGCTGGCCCTGGAACGCGCACCCCGGGTGCAGCCCTTGCGCTACCGCGTCATCGTGGTGCCGGGCTCAGGCTGTGCGGGCATGGGGGCCTGGGCCGACCGATATTTTGCCGGGCTGCTGCACGCCCAGGTGCTGGTGTTGCACAAGCGCGGAGTGCACCCCCATGCGCGCACCGCGCCCGGTGATTGTCCGGCGTCCTTTGTTCAGTCCGATGCCCTGTCCACATGGCAGGCCGATGCACAGGTCGCCGTGCGGGCCTGGCAGGCCTCCTTGCCAGGCGGCGATGTGTTGCCCACGGTACTGGTGGGTATTTCTGAAGGGGGCGAGTTGTTGCCTGCCCTGGCGCCTGAGGTGCCGCGATTGGCCGGTCTGGTGCTGCTCTCGGCCAGCGGGTTGGACCCGCGCGAAGCGGCCTCGCTGCAGGCACGGCGCCTGGGCGCCCTGGCCGAATGGGACGCCCTGGACCGTTTGCAGGCCAGTCTTGTGCCGGGCAGCGCCGTGGCCCAGGGCCGCAGCCTGCGCTACTGGCGCGACCTGTGGCATTGGCGCCTGGCCGAGCCTCTGCGCAACGGCCCCTGGCCACTGTTGCAAGTATGGGGCGAGGCCGACGCTTTGGTGCCCCAGGATGCGTACCAGGCCTTTGCCCGGCGCGCCCAGGCACGGATGGCGCCGTACTGTCATCGCAGCCTGCCGGGTGCCGACCATGGCCTGCAGACGGCTGCGCGGGATGGCGTGCAGCAGGTATGGGCCTGGCTGGAGCAATGGGCGCGCCAGCCCGCCCTGGGCTTGTGCGCCCCGTTGCGGCGCTGAATAGCTACGTGGTGTGTGCGGGGCGACGCAGCAGCGACACCACCAGCGTGACCACCGTGATCGGGACCACGAAGCCCATCATGACCGCCGAGAACGGCCCCAGTACCGCATGTTGCTGTGCTGCCAGGACGACGTAGGCCATGTAGGCCACGTAGTAGCCCAGGAACACCGCCCCCTCCCAGCGGGCAATCTCACGGCCCGACAAAAAGATCGGCAGGCAGGCCAGAGCCACGGCCAGCATGACCCAGATGTCCAGCGCCAGCAGCGAGGACGCCACCGTCAGCCCCGGGCTGCCCGGCAACAGCCCCGCCAGCAAACCCGAGAGACCCAAGCAGCCCAGCAGATTGAAAGTGCAGCTCCCCACGACATTGCCCACGGCAATATCGCGTTCGCCCTTGAGGGCCGCCATGATGGATGTGGCCACCTCGGGCATGGAGGTGCCCGCCGCCACGATGGTCAGGCCGATCACCAGGTCGCTCACCCCCAGCGATTGGGCAAAAAACACCGCGGCGGAGACCAGCCAGCCCGAACCGACTACCAGCAGTGCCAAGCCTGCAGCGATCAAGGCCAGCTGCACCGGCAGGCGCGCGTCCCAGGCGCCGGGAGAGGCAGGCTGGATTTCGGCGTCGAATTCCGCTTGGGCTTCGCGGGAAGCGCGGCGCGACTGCACCACCAGAAACCCGGTGTAGGCCAGCAGCAGCCCAAACAGCAGTGCCCCGTCGAACAGGCCCAGCGTGCCGTCCAGCGCCAGCACCAATACCAGCAGCGATGCGCCGATCATGATCGGCACCTCCTGGCGAATCAGTTGCACATGCACGACCAGCGGTGTGATCAAGGCGCTCAGGCCCAGAATGAACAGCACGTTGAAGATATTGCTGCCCACCACATTGCCCATGGCTAACCCCGTTTGGCCATTGAGCACCGCCCCCGAAGACACCGCCATCTCGGGCGCGCTGGTACCAAAGGCGACGATGGTCAGCCCCACCACCAGCGGCGAGATACCGAACGACAGTGCCAGGCGCGAGGCACCGCGCACCAGCAGCTCGGCACCCGCCACCAGCGCCGCAAGACCGGCGAGAAATGTCAGGAATGGGATCACCAAAAAACCCTTGAAAGAATGGGATTCGAGTGTGCCTGTGAACCGCCGGACCTGTGGATCGTGGGGGTTTTTGTATCGCTTCAGCGGGGGCGCTGCATGCGAAACCGTTGCTGCGGTCCCACCGTGAAGTAGTCCGCTGGCCCACCGGCCCGCAGAATAGGCGCGGCCTCTGCCGTGTCGTAGATACCGTCCTTCAGCAGAGCCTTGTCGATGTACACCGCGACCACCTCGCCCAGCACCAGCCAGGTGGGTACCGCCTGGCCGTCGGCGCGCTGCAACTGCACGATTTGGGTGCAGCGGCATTCGAAGCTGACGGGGCTCTCCTGCACCCGTGGCGCGCCGATCACGCGCGAGGGCGCCGGCGTCAGCCCGGCCAGGGCGAATTCATCCGTTTCTGGGGGCACGCTGGCGCTGGTCTGGTTCATGGCCTCGGCCAGGGGGTGCGTCGCCAGGCTCCAGCCAAATTCACCCGTCGCCTCAATGTTGCGCAGCGTGTCTTTGGCCCCGATGCTGGCAAAGCCGATGATGGGCGGAACGTAGTTGAACGCGCTGAAGAAACTGTAGGGCGCCAGGTTCAGGCTGCCGTCGGGTGCGCGCGTGGAAATCCAGCCGATCGGGCGTGGCCCCACGATGGCGTTGAAAGGATCGTGTGGCAGGCCGTGGCCCAGGCGCGGTTCATAGAAATGCGTGTCGGTGCTCATGGTGGGGCGGGGGTTATGTTGCTATTCAAAATATAGCTGCAAGCTCTTGCTGGATAAGCGCTGGAGGCCAAAAATACCTAAACCATGAAAAACACCGGCTCAACGCAGCGCCAGCGGTGCAGCGTCTGCGCCGAGCTGAAACACCCCCACGGCCGCCACCAATTGGCGTGCGTGCTGGTCCAGGCTGTCGGCGGCGGCGGACGACTCTTCCACCAGCGCGGCATTTTGCTGCGTGACCTGGTCGAGCTGGTCGACCGCCGCACTCACCTGCGTGATGCCCTGGGTCTGCTCCGCGCTGGCCTGGCTGATGCCCAGAATCAGTTCGCTCACCTTGTGCACTTGCGTGACGATGTCCTGGATGGTGCTGCCCGCCTGTTGCACCAGCTGGCCACCGGCATCCACCTTGCTTACGCTGTCTGAAATCAGGGCTTTGATCTCGCGGGCCGCCTGGGCGCTGCGCCCGGCCAGGCTGCGCACCTCGCTGGCCACCACGGCAAAACCCCGGCCCTGTTCGCCCGCGCGTGCGGCCTCCACGGCGGCGTTGAGCGCCAGGATATTGGTCTGGAAGGCAATGCCATCAATCACTCCAATGATGTCGCCAATACGGCGTGATGCGGCATTGATGCCTTCCATGGTGGCAACCACTTCGCTCACCACCTTGCCCCCGTGCGCGGCAACCTGGCTGGCCGTGCCTGCCAGTTGCGCGGCTTCGCGGGCCATGTCGGCGTTGTTGCGTACGGCGCTGGAGAGCTGCTCCATTGATGCTGCAGTCTGCTCCAGGTTGCTGGCCTGCTCCTCAGTGCGCTGAGACAAGTCCAGGCTGCCGGCCGATACCTCGCTCGCGCCGGTGGCAATACTGTCGCTGCTCTTGCGCACCGAGCTGACGATGCCCCGCAGGCTTTCGTTCATGGCGCCCAGGGCGGTCAGCATCTGGCCCAATTCGTCCTTGCCTGCTGTGATGGGCTCTGTGCGCAGGTCGCCCCCGGCAATGCGCTCGGCCATGGCCAGTGCCTGTGTGGCCGAGCGGGTGGTGCTGCGGCTTACCAGCAGCAAAATCCAGAAGGCGAGCGCGGCAATGGCCACCGCGACCGCCGTCGTGGTGATCAGCAACCGGCGCACCTCGTGGTTGCGGGCGACCACATCGTCGGCCATCACGTCCATGGCCTTCTTTAGCAAATCCATCTGTATGTCGATCTGTGCGGTGATCGTGCGCAGGTAGTCAGCGGACGGCATGTCCAGTGCCTGCGCCTCCACGATTTTTTGCGTCACCATCTGGAAGGCTTCGTTGGCGACGGTCTCGGCGTTGGTTGCCGGGGTGGCAAGGGCTTGCTGTGCGGCTGCGCTGTCGGCCATGGCCAGTGCGAGCGCGCTTTGCGCGTGGCGGTTGTACAGCCGTGCGGCGTTGACCAGGGCGCCCACCCGGGCCTGCCCCGCCGGATCGGCCTGGCCACTGTTGAGCAGAGCGACACCAACCGCGCGGGCCTGGCCCAGGGCTTCGCTCAACCGGGGGAGGTAGTCGAGCGCCGCCGCCACCAGGTAGTGGCCGCTGGGCTGGGCCAGCAGCGCCAGGCCGGAGCTGTCGACCAGTGCCCGGATGATGTCCAGCTGCTCATCGATCAGCGCCGAATGGCGCCGAAAGCTCTCGGCCGTGTCGATGGAGCGCTGGCCCACGGCCTGCGTCAATTGCGCCCAGTCGGTCTGCACCTTGCGCACCCGCTGCTCGATGGGCGCATTGCCAAAGGACTGTGCCGCACTGAGCTGGGCTTGCATCGCCTCGATCGAGCGCGCCTGCAGGGCTTCACGCGGTGCCCGGGCTGCTTCGTTGCCCGAGAGTACGTTGGCCGCCTGGGCCCGGTGCTGCTGCATAAGCTGGATTTCTTGCGCTACAGCGGCTGCCGGTGCCACGCCAGACAGCGCGATCGTAGAACGGGTTAGCGACGTCAGGCCTGTCGAGAGCACCAGCCCCAAAGGTACGGCCAGCATGACCAGGGCCAGCAGACCTACCAGCAGAAATTTGCGCGACAGGCGCAGGTTATCGATCAGCTTTTGCACGGTATGCCCTTCAAAAACGGGTTCACGGTTTTTTGGAGGCTGCGTTGGGCCGGTATCAGATCGTGTGTGCCCCTCCATGACATTGGACGGAACACATCTACGGACAGGCAGCGGGCCAAGGAAGCGCCACCTATTCTGCGCCAATCCCTGCTTTTCTTCTTCGGCGAAACCCGCGGTTTTGGGCGCCGTGCGGCGCAGTGGGTGCTAGCTGTGCCGGGCCTTGCAAGCGTTTTATGTGGTCACGGGTGGGTGCGCAACAGGGAGCAACCCACCACCATGGCCGACCCCGCAGTGCGCTTTTGGGGGGGGGCATGGGCCCGGCTGATTTGTCAGTTGCGCTGATCCTTCGGCGGTTCGTTCATCTTGCGGCGAATGACCACGGCAAACGCCAGAATGCCCACCAGCATCATGGCGATGCCGATGATGCTCATCAACCCGTAGTCGGTCGAGAAAAGGTCGGTCAAGGCTTTCATGGAAATCACTCCCGGTTTAAATACACAAATTATTTATGGTTATTGTGCTGGTTGAGGCGTGCTTTTGGGTTGATGCAAGTCAACGTACACCCTGCCATGAGTATGGCTATTGCCGGGAGGGTGCGGCCTGTCTGCCGAGAAACAGCCCCGGAGGTTGCCCCATCGATCGGCGCACCATGGCGCTGAAGGCGCTGGGGCTGTAGCCCAGTTCGGCGGCAATCTGCCCCACCGGCATGCGCCCGGCCGCGAGTGAGACGGCCTTGGCCAGCACCACCTGCTGGCGCCACTGGGTAAAAGTGCAGCCCAACTCTTGCCGGAACAGGCGGGCCACGGTGCGCAAGCTGGCGCCCGTGTCCTGCGCCCAGGCGGCCAGGGTTTCGTAGCGCGTGGGGTCGGCCAGCACCGCCTCGCACAGGTGGCGCAGGCGCTTGTCGTGCGGCAGGTCTACGCCCAGCTTTACGGCGTTGGCCCGGCCCAGCTCATCGCAGACCAGGGCGCTCAGGTGGCGTTCGCGCAGGCGCTCGGCCGGTGTGAGGGCGGGGCCGTCGTCAGAGGCGGTGGGCATTTCGCGCACCAGGGCGCGCAGCAGATCAGACACCTCCAGCACCCGGCACTGCCGCCAGGCAGCCTGTTCGGCTTGGCTGGGGGTGGGGTTGCCCAACGTACCCGGGCCGCAGCGCCCGCGCGGTTGGTAAAAGTACAGGGTGCGTAGGTCGGCGGCCTCCACCATGGTCACGGCGTGTTCCACGCCCGGCGGAATCCACAGCGCCCGTGAGGGCGGCACGATGTAGGTGCCCCGGTCCGCGGTCAGCCGGATCACGCCCGTGGTGGAAATGGCCACCTGCGCCCAGGGGTGGCTGTGCGGCATCACCTGCGTGTCGGCCGCCAACTGGCGCACCTTGGCGCGCACGGGCCGGGAGCGGTCGGGCACGAACAGGTGCGGGGTCAGCGAGCCCACATACGACAGCGCACGCGGCGTGCGTGCAGGCCCGTCAGACCCAGGTAGAGGTTTTGGCATGTTTGCGACAGAAGTTGGCAGACTATCGTAAACGCGCCGCTCAGCACATGCCTAAGATGCATGCCATGACCACGACTACAGCGGGCCCGCTCGGCCCCGTTCCTCTGCGCAAAGACGCCCACACGATTGGCCTGATCGGTCTGGCGCACGGCACCTCGCACTTTTTTCATTTGTT
Source organism: Giesbergeria sp. (assembly GCA_030690515.1). Classification (GTDB taxonomy): domain Bacteria; phylum Pseudomonadota; class Gammaproteobacteria; order Burkholderiales; family Burkholderiaceae_C; genus Simplicispira. Next base: position 3,487 of record JAUYGP010000525.1, on the reverse strand, counting down.
GCTGCCACCGCTGTTCCCCTGGCTGATTGGCGAATTTGGCTTGAGCTATTCCGAACTGGGGCTGCTGGTTTCTGTGTTCTTTGTGGTCTCAGGCGTGGGGCAGGCCCTGGCCGGGTTTGTGGTGGACCGCGTGGGCGCGCGCCCTGTGCTGTTCCTGGCGCTGGGCTGCTTCGTGCTGGCGGCGTTAGCGGCCGGGCTGGCGCAAGGGTATGCCGGGTTGGTGCTGGCCTCGGCCCTGGCCGGTCTGGGCAATGCGCCGTTTCACCCGGTGGACTTCACCATTCTGAACAAGCGCGTGTCGCCCCAGCGCCTGGGCCATGGTTTCTCCGTGCACGGCATCAGCGGCAACCTGGGCTGGGCGGCTGCGCCCGTGTTCATGGCGGGTATTGCCGCAGCCACCGGCTCCTGGCGCACGGCCTGCCTGGCGGCTGCGGTGCTGGCCGCCTGCGTGCTGGCGTTGCTGTTGTGGCAGCGCGCAGCCATTGACGACCGCCAGGGCAGCTGGGCGCACCAGGCCAAGGGTGGCGGCGCCGCGCCCGCAGAGCACCCCATGGCGTTTTTGCGCCTGCCTTCGGTGTGGATGTGCTTTTCGTTCTTCTTCTGGAGCACCTGCGCCTTGAGCGCCATCCAGAGCTTTGCTAGCCCCGCACTGCAGAAGATGTATGGCTTGCCGCTGAGTCTGGCCGCCATGGTGGTCACCGGCTACATGCTGTGCGGCGCGGCCGGCATGGTGGTGGGTGGTTTTCTGGTGGGCCGCGTGGAGCGGCTGGAGCGGGTGATCGGCATCTGCCTGCTGGCCTCGGCGGCGCTGCTGGTGCTGGCGGGCAGCGGCGTGCTGGGCGGTATGGCCGTGCTGGCCGTCACATCGCTGGCGGGCCTGGGCACCGGGCTGGCCGGCCCCTCGCGTGACATGCTCATCAAGCAAGCAGCCCCGCCAGGCGCCACGGGCCGCGTGTACGGCACGGTGTATTCGGGCCTGGACCTGGGCTTTGCGCTGGCCGCCCCGGTGTTTGGCGCGCTGCTCGACCGGGGCGCGATCAGCAGCATCTTCTACGGCTCGGCCCTGGCGCTGGCGCTGGGCGTGGCATCGGCCGCGCTGGTGGGTGGTGGTGTGGCGGCGCGCAGGTTGCGGATCGCTACATAAAAGCCATGCCAAAAATGCCTCTAGCGCAATAAATACAAGCGCCTTAAGCTATATAAACAATAGCATTCCAGTGAATGTCTACAAGGTAAAAATCTTTCCCGGGTTCAGGATGTTCTTTGGGTCCAGGGCCTGCTTGATGGCGCGCATCATGTCCACCGCGCCGCTGCCCGCCTCGTCCCGCAGGAAACCCATCTTGTGGATGCCTACGCCGTGCTCGCCCGTGCAGGTGCCGCCCATGTCCAGGGCGCGGGCCACCAGGGTGTGGTTCAGGGCCTCGGCGCGCTCGCGCTCTTCGGGCAGGTTGGGGTCGATCAGGTAGCCGAAATGGAAGTTGCCATCGCCCACATGGCCCACCAAAAAATAGGGCAGGCCACTGGCGTCGGCCTCGGCAATGGAGTCGAGCAGGCAGTCGGCCAGGCGCGAGATGGGCACGCAGGTATCGGTGCTGATGGCCCGGCAACCCGGGCGGCTTTGCACGGCGGCAAAGTAGGCGTTGTGCCGGGCGGCCCATAGACGGGTGCGCTCTTCGGGCGTGCTGGCCCATTCGAAGGCATTGCCGCCCTGTTCCTTGGCGAGTTCCTGCACCGTTTCGGCCTGCTCCTGCACGCTGGCGGGGGAGCCGTGGAACTCCATCAGCAGCATGGGTTCCTCGCGCAGGCCCAGTTTGCTGTGCTGGTTAACCATGCGTACCGTGTGGGCGTCGATCAGCTCGCAGCGCGCAATGGGCACCCCCATCTGGATGGTCTGGATGACGGTGTGCACTGCCGCTGCAATGGTCGGGAACGAGCACACCGCAGCCGAAACCGCCTCGGGCAACGGGTACAGGCGCACGGTGACTTCGGTAATGACGCCCAGCGTGCCTTCGCTGCCTACGAGCAGGCGGGTGAGGTCGTAGCCCGCAGCGCTCTTTTTGGCCCGCGTACCCGTGCGTATCGCCTCGCCGCTGGCGGTGACCACTTCGAGTGCTAGCACGTTTTCCCGCATGGTGCCGTAGCGCACGGCGTTGGTGCCGCTGGCGCGGGTGGCGGCCATGCCGCCAATGCTGGCGTCGGCGCCGGGGTCGATGGGAAAGAACAGGCCTGTGTCCTTCACGGCGTCGTTGAGCTGCTTGCGCGTGATGCCGGGCTGCACCGTCACGGTCAGGTCTTCGGCGTTGATGGAAAGCACCTGGTTCATGCGGTTCACGTCGATACTGATGCCGCCCTGCACGGCCAGCAGATGGCCTTCGAGCGAGGAACCTGCAGCGTAGGCAATCACCGGCACGGCGTGTTCATGGGCCAGGCACAGGGCGTCTTGCACGTCCTGCGTGCTCTCGGCAAACACCACGGCAGAAGGGGGCGGGGCCTGCAGCGAGCCTTCGTCGCGCCCGTGCTGTTCGCGCACAGAAAGCGCCGTAGAACATTGCGCGCCAAAGCGCTGTTGCAGCGCCTCCAGAAAAGCCTGCGGCACGGGCCGCAGGGCAATGGTGGGAAGCAGGTGAGAGGCTTGTGCGGGGGCATTCATCGGTGGTCTCCAGTGCGTTCAAAAGAATACCACCGGGGCCCCAGCGCTGCACCCTACTCGTCACCGGCGTGTCAGGGTGCGCACGGTTTCGTCAGGGCTTGGCGCCGTCGTCGAATTCTTCGCGTGACAGAGCGCCGTCATGGTCGGTGTCGAGCTGCTCAAAGCGGTTGCCGATGGCGGGCAGCGCCTTGGCTTCCTGGGCACTGAGCTTGCCGTCCTGGTTGGTATCGGCGCGGTCAAAGGCGGCGTTGGTGGGGCTCGGTGCGCCCATGGGGGCTTTGGGCGTCCCGCCCGTGGTGAAGGGGCTCTGGCCTGTCGTTTGGGCAGGGGGAGAGGGCGTCTTGAGTGGAGTGGGCGTTTGGGCATGCAGCGATGCGCCGCCGCCCAGCGCCATGGCGGCGATCAGCATGACGCTGCGGGTGTCAAAAAAATGGGTGCTGCGGGGAGGGGTGCTTTTCATGGGTGGCGTCCTTTGCCAGAGTTGAACAGGAGTGCATTGCACTGCAGCAGGGATGCCAAAGCCAGCACTTTTGCTGCCTGTTGCCTGCACCAACATTTGGGTGCGCGGTGTAATTTCCTGTGCGGGCGGGAACCCATCGCTGTTGGGGGTATCGCGTGTCACGCACAATGCGACCCACATTGCAAGGAGGCTTCCATATGGGTAAACGACTCACACAGATCGCCACGCGCACCGGCGACGACGGCACCACCGGCCTGGGCGACAACACGCGCGTGCCCAAGCACCACCTGCGCGTGCAGGCCATGGGCGATGTGGACGAGCTGAACTCACACATCGGCCTGCTGCTGTGCGAGCCACTGCCGCAGGAGGTTCGTGAGTTG
>JAUYGP010000513.1 GCA_030690515.1 Giesbergeria sp. | reverse complement strand
CTGGTGTGGTGTTTGCCATTTGCTGTCCCGGTGTGGATGTGAGCTGCGTCGATACCGTGGGCAAAAAGGCGGCTTTTGTCCAGCAGGCGGCGGTGCAGTTACGACTGCCCAACCTGCATGGTGTGCATGCGCGGGTGGAGTCGCTTGTCACTCCCTTTGAGGTGGTGAGTTGCCGGGCTTTTGCTGCGCTGGCGGATTTCACCGCCTGGTCGCGCCAGGCGCTGGCACCGCACGGCGTGTGGCTGGCCATGAAGGGTAAGCACCCCGAGGAAGAGCTGGCGGCGCTGCCTGCCGACGTGCAGGTGTTTCACGTGGAACAACTCGCGGTGCCGGGGCTGGATGCCGAGCGCTGCATTGTCTGGATGCGGCGGCAGAGTGCGTGAATGGCCGATTACACTCGTCACCATCGGTGTAGATGGACGAGGGGTGACGCGTGCTGCAAAAGTTCTTCAGCGGGCTTGGATTTGGAGCGGGTTTTTTCGTGGCGGTCGTGTCGCTAGGGTGGTTCTTAACCCCTGTGCTGCTGACTCCCCATGAGGGGCAGACGGTTTACTTTGGCGGCTCGCCTGTATCGGGGATATCGGAAGGAGTGAGGGAAGCTCACGTAAAGCAAACCCCGCTATACGATTTGCCGATTGAGAAGCAGATCGAACGTGCTTCTGTCATCGTCGTGACTCGATTCGAGGCGGCGATCGATGGGCGGAAGAGGGCCGTTGTAGCGGAAATCCTCAAGCGCGATCCAGGAGTGCGGTTCCACTACGAGGTGGGGGATGAATACCCTTCAGCGAGCTACTACCCGAAAGAGGCGGAGGATCGCGGCGATGGCACGGTTGTCTTCTTTGAAGGGATCTCTGCCGATAGGCGGTATTCAACCACCTACCGAGGCGACCGCGTGAGTGGATTGGGAGATATTCCCATGAAGTTGTTTCGTGATAAGTGCACTCAGACAGGGGGCTGAATCATGTTTGGCATTGCAGATTACGGCGCCTTCGTGGCGGCCATTGTGTTGTTTCTGGCCATCCCCGGTCCGGGGAATCTGGCGCTCATCACCTCGACCAGCAAAGGCGGGGTGCGCGGCGGACTGGCCGCCACGCTGGGTGTGATCGCGGGCGACCAGGTGCTCATGTGGCTGGCGGTGGCGGGTGTGGCGGCGTTGCTGGCCACGTACCCCGCGGCCTTCAACGCGGTGCAGTGGCTGGGCGCTGCCTACTTGGTCTGGCTGGGTTTCAGGATGCTGACCGCCAAGCCTGGTGCCCAGCCGATCCTCAACATCCAGCCGCGCCACTACTTCAGGCAGGCCGGGCTGATTACGCTGCTCAACCCCAAGGCCATCGTGTTCTACATGGCGTTCTTTCCGCTGTTCGTGGATCCGGCGCGCCACCAGGGGCTGCTGACTTTCGGCGTCATGGCGGCTACCATCGCCTTGCTCACCTTTCTCTATGGTCTGATCGTGGTGCTGCTCACGCACCGCCTGGCCGAGCGCATGCGCGCCAATCCCCTCATTGCCCGCGTGCTCGAAAAGCTGGCCGGCGTCTTTCTGATCGGCTTCGGCATCAAGCTGGCCATCTCCAAATAACACCACACGGACTGCTGCATCCACATGGCCAAGATTTTTTGCGTTGCCAATCAGAAGGGTGGCGTTGGCAAGACCACCACCACCGTCAACCTTGCTGCAGGCTTGGCCAAAATTGGCCAGCGCGTGTTGATGGTCGATCTGGACCCGCAGGGCAATGCAACCATGGGATCGGGCGTAGACAAGCGCAGCCTGGAGCTGACGGTGTACGACGTGCTGCTGGAGTCGGCCTCGGTCAAAGAGGCCGCCGTGTTGTCGGACAAATGCGGCTACCACGTGCTGGGAGCCAACCGCGAACTGGCCGGGGCTGAGGTGGAACTGGTGGCGCTGGAGCACCGCGAAAAGCGGCTCAAGGCGGCGCTGGCCCAGGCCGACGGCGACTACGACTTTGTGCTCATCGACTGCCCTCCGTCGCTTTCCATGCTCACGCTCAATGGTCTGTGCTCGGCGCATGGCGTGATCGTGCCCATGCAGTGCGAGTACTTCGCGCTCGAAGGCCTGACCGACCTGGTCAACACCATCAAGCAGGTGCATGCCAACCTCAATGCCGATCTGCAGATCATCGGCCTGCTACGCGTCATGTTCGACCCTCGCATCACGCTGCAGCAGCAGGTGAGTGAACAGCTCAAGGACCATTTTGGCGACAAGGTGTTCTACACGGTGATCCCGCGCAACGTGCGCCTGGCCGAGGCGCCCAGCTATGGCCTGCCCGGCGTGGTTTTTGACCCCGCAGCCAAGGGCAGCCAGGCCTTCGTGGAATTCGCCCAGGAAATGGTCGACCGCGTTCAGCGCATGCCCGCACCTGCAAAAAGTGAAGAGAAATCGGCCTCTAGCGTTTGATAGTAAAGCGCTAGTAGCTATCAAAATAATAGCAAATGGTATCTTCCAACATCCTGCTGCTGCCCGGGTGGCAGAACTCCGGGCCGGGGCATTGGCAAAGCCAGTGGGAGACGCTGCACGGCTACCAGCGCGTCGAGCAGCACGACTGGATGCGTCCGCTGCGTGGCGACTGGACGGCGCGGCTGGAGGAGGTGGTGCTCGACGCCGACGGCCCCCTGGTGCTGGTGGCGCACAGCCTGGGCTGCATCCTGACCGCGTGGTGGGCTGCACACTCGCAGCACACCGCCAAGGTCCGTGGCGCCTTGCTGGTGGCACCGGGCGATGTGGAACAGCCCGACGTAGCCGGGTACCTGCCCGGCTGGGCGCCCATTGCCCGCCAGCGCATGCCGTTTCCGGCCGTTCTGGTGGGCAGCCGCAACGACCCCTACTGCCGGTTCGACCGGGCGCAGGGACTGGCCAACGACTGGGGAGCCCGGTTTATGGACCACGGCGAATGCGGCCATATCAATGCCGAGTCAGGCCTTGCTGACTGGCCCGCAGGCCAGATCTTGCTGCACAACCTTTTGATGGATTGAATACACCATGGTGACCAAAAAACCCAAAGGCCTCGGCCGTGGACTCGAAGCATTGCTAGGCCCCAAGGTGGCCGAAGCGGTAGAACAAGCCCAGGCGCAGGATGCCGGTCTGCCCAGCAGCCTGCGCCTGGATGACATGGTGCCCGGCATGTACCAGCCGCGCACGCGCATGGACGAGGGCGCGCTGTACGAGCTGGCCGAATCCATCAAGGCGCAGGGCATCATGCAGCCGATTCTGGTGCGCCGCCTGGCCGAGGGCGAGAACGCGGGCAAGTATGAAATCATCGCGGGCGAGCGGCGTTTCCGCGCGGCGCGGCTGGCGGGGCTGGCCAGCGTGCCCGTGCTGGTGCGCGACGTGCCCAACGAGGCCGCCGCCGCCATGGCGCTGATCGAGAACATCCAGCGCGAAGACCTCAACCCGCTCGAAGAGGCCCAGGGCCTGCAGCGGCTGGTGAAAGAGTTTGGCCTGACGCACGAACTGGCCGCCCAGGCCGTGGGCCGCTCGCGCAGCGCAGCCAGCAACCTGCTGCGCCTGCTCAACCTGGCCGAGCCGGTGCAGACCATGCTGATGGCCGGTGACATCGACATGGGCCACGCGCGTGCGCTGCTGTCGCTCGACCGCGCTGCGCAGATCACGGCGGGCAACCAGATCGCGGCCAAGAAGCTCTCGGTCCGAGAGGCCGAGGCCCTGGTCAAGCGTATTGGCGCCGATTTCAGCCTGGTTCCGCAAAAGCCCAAAAAAGAGAAATCCCGCGACCTCAAGCGCGTGGAAGAAGAGTTGTCCGACCTGCTCATGGCCGATGTGGAAGTGCGGGTGAAAAAGCGTGTGAAGCGGGCGGGGCGCCTGGAGGATATGGGTGAGCTGGCCATCCAGTTCGGCTCGCTCGATGCGCTCAACGGTCTGATCG